>DDYJ01000017.1:0-3567 GCA_002347905.1 Comamonadaceae bacterium UBA2237
TGACCGTTACAACAAAGAACTCGTCAAGATATTGCGCTCCCCTGAGGTCAAAGATAAATTGGAATCTATGGAGTTCGAAATCATTGCCGGCACGCCCGAGCAGTTTCGTAACTGGATTGGCTCGGAAATTCCACGTTGGGGCAAAGTGATCAAACTCACTGGCGCCAAAGCAGATTAAGCTTTATGCGACTTCTCAACAAAATCGCCCTTATCACAGGCGCTGGTGCGGGCATTGGTGCTGCTTCCGCGCTTTTGTTTTGTCGTGAAGGCGCATCTGTCGCACTGGTAGATGCAGATCCTGTTGCTTTGAACCGTTCGCTTGAAGCCATCAAACTAGCCATCCCGCACGCTCGTCTACTTGTACACACCGCAGATGTATCGCATGAAGCCCAAGCATTGACTGCCGTTGAAAAAACACTGCAAGCTTGGGGGAAACTAGACATATTGGTCAACAACGCATCGATGCGCAATTACTCGGCTCTTGCTGATGCCACAACTGCCGAGTGGCAATCCATGGTGGGCGTGAACTTGATTGGTTGCGCCAATTACGCCAAAGCTGCTTTGCCAGCATTGCGCGTGAGTGGGAAAGGCAATATTGTCAATGTTGCGTCTTGCTATGCCGTTACTGGACGCAAAGGCATGGGCCTATACGACGCCACCAAAGCCGCGCAATTGGCGATGACGCGTACCTTGGCTTTTGAAGAAGCTGCGCATGGTGTGCGTGTGAATGCTGTGTGCCCAGGATCCACCTTGACAGATTTCCATATCAACAAGGCCACTGCTGCTGGCAAAGATATTGAAAAACTCAAGACTGAGAGACAAACCACGTCTCTCTTAGGTCGATGGGCATCGCCAGAAGAAATTGCAGCCCCTATTCTTTGGCTCGCCTCCGATGAAGCGTCCTTCATCACAGGAACATCCCTCATGGTCGATGGTGGTTTGTCCATTATGTGATTTAAGCCACCAGCGGCAACGACGCCCAATCGGTGGTGTAGTTCGGTGATTTTCTCTCTTGCCGCATCTGCCATTGGCTAAAAGCGCCTTGGGTGGAGATTTTCACAAAGCCACGCCCAAAGCGTTTGTTCAACGCGTCCACTGCCGTCATGAGGTTTGCTGAAGGTGCTGGGCTTGGTTCTAACCAATCACTTTGCAGATGCGTAGTGGGTGTAATTTCGCTCAACATGATGCCTGCTTTTTTATAGGCATAGTCTGGCTTGAACATACGCCCCACCAAATAATCAGCCCATCGGTTCACAACCAAGCTGTCATTCGTAGGTTGCGGAAGTGGTACTGACAAAGAAGGCATGTATTGCGCTTGGTCGCGGCGAAAACGATTGGTTTGTAAAAACACTTGGATCACCGACGCATGCGACTCTTGCGCTCGCAGCTTGGCGCAAGCATTGGCAACAAATGTGCTCATCGCGTCTTTCAACACGTCGACATCGTGCACGGCTTGTCCAAAGGAACGGCTCGCGATGATTTGCTTTTTAGCAGGCGTCACGTCTTCTAAATCGATACATGCAATGCCTTGTAATTCACGTTGCGTTTTCTCCATCACCACGCCAAAGCCGGCGCGCAATGTGGGCAAATGTGCCATGCGTAAATCTTGTACGGTGTGAATACCATGCTCTGCGAGGCGGACCGTGAGTTTGCGCCCTACTCCCCACACTTCGTCCACTGTGATACGGCTTAGCAAGTTTTCTTGTTGTGTAGATGTGAGGTCGTTGTAATTGAAAATACCTTTCGAGCGAGGATGCTTCTTGGCAATATGGTTGGCTAATTTCGCCAAGGTTTTGGTAGGTCCAATGCCTACGCAAACCGGAATCCCAGTCCAAGCGATGACGCGTTCGCGCATTTGATAGCTCGTCTCTTTTAGATGCGGTATGCCCGTCAGATCCACAAAGCACTCATCGATGGAGTAAACCTCATGCCTTGGCGAATAGCCACTCAAAATCGCCATCACTCGGTTGGACATATCGGCATAAAGCGCGTAATTTGAGCTCAAAGCCAAGATGCCGTGCTCCTGCGCCAATGCTTTGCATTGGAACCAAGGCTGCCCCATCTTGATACCCAATGCCTTCGATTCGTTCGAACGTGAAACGACGCAACCATCGTTGTTCGACAACACCACGATGGGCACATCTTTCAGATCTGGACGAAAAACCCTTTCACAACTGACGTAAAAGTTATTGCAGTCGACCAATGCCAATTGCTGAATCTGCGCAGACATACCGCTAACACAGCTTATGCAAATTGAAGGTGACGACACCCCAGACAATAAAGTCATCCTCTTCTTTGATCAGTCGAACGGGGTAAATGTTGTTCTCCGCCACCAACTTGACGACGCCACCACGTCGGTACAAACGCTTGACGGTAAATTCGTTGTTCAACAAAGCAAGCACGATGTGGTTGTGCTTGGGCGTCATGCTACGGTCCACCACCAAAGTGTCGCCCTCGTAAATGCCCGCCCCTGTCATCGAGTCGCCCTTCACCCGAAAGAGATAGGTGGCGTCTTTGTTACGGATGAGCTCTTTGTTGAGATCCACCCGCTCTTGGGTGTGGTCTGCTGCCGGGGAAGGAAAACCGGCGGGGACTTTCCACGCGCAGACGTCTAAATAAAGCGGGGTAGGAAGGACTTGGCGGGGGTGGTTTAATAGATTTGATGAAATTGGCATAAATCCTATAATACTGTTTTTATATACAGTATTGCAAGATTTTTTTGACAATACGACAAAACCATAACAAGGAGACACACATGATTGAGCACCACATCGACATCCAAACCGGCGACGGGTTGATGAACACCTTCGTGGTCTACCCCGAAGAAAACGGCCCCTTCCCCGTCATCTTTTTCTATATGGATGCGCCGGGCAAGCGCGAAGAGCTGCACGACATGGCCAGGCGGTTTGCCACCGTCGGCTACTTTGTCGTGTTACCCAATCTTTATTACCGCCGCACCAGAGACTATTACCTGAAAGAGCGCACGCCTGAGCAACTTGAAGAGATGTTCGCGCACATGCACTCTTTGAACGCACACACCAGCCATGCAGACACACAAGCCATGCTGTCGTATGTGGATCAAAACCCCCATGCAGATGCCAAAAGAATTGGTGCAGTCGGCTACTGTATGAGTGGCCCGTTCGTGATGTGGGCAGCAGCAGATTTCCCAGACCGCTTCCAAAGCATTGCATCTATCCATGGCGCTAATATGGTGACCGACGGTGCCGATTCACCGCACCGCATGCCACCCAAAATCCGCTGCGAGAGTTATTTCGCTTGCGCTGAAATTGACAAATGGGCGCCGCCAGAAGACATCCGCCAACTCGAGCAAGCTTTGGTAGAGGCCAATAACAAACACCGTATTGAATGGTTTCCTAAAGCCGAACATGGCTTTGTATTTCCCCAGCGTGCTGTTTATGAAAAGCAAGGAGCGGAAAGGCATTGGGAGAGACTGTTTGATTTGTTCGGTAGAACTTTAAAACCTTAAAAACTGGAGCAACGCATGGCACGTAAATTTGTAGACCTCTCCATATTCTTAGAAAACGACGTCATCAGTGACCCACCCGC
>DDYJ01000017.1:3630-4516 GCA_002347905.1 Comamonadaceae bacterium UBA2237
GAATTTGTGCATCTGTCTACCCACAACGGCACACACCTTGATGCGCCCTACCACTTTCACTCCACGATGGACAAAGCCTTGGGGCAGAAAAAGCCGGCCATTGCCATCCACGACGTTCCACTGGAATGGTGCTTCCAACCAGGCGTCAAATTAGACTTCCGCCATTTTGAAGACGGCTATGTTGTTACTGCTGAAGATGTCGAAGCCGAGTTGGCAAGAATTCAGCACACCTTGAGCCCCTTGGAAATTGTGGTGATCAACACACGTGCTGGTTCACGCTATGGCTCTAATGACTATGTGTCAAGTGGATGCGGCATGGGATACGAAGCCACCATGTATTTATTAGAACGTGGTGTACGACTCACTGGCACCGATGCCTGGAGCTGGGACGCGCCGTTTGTTCATACTGCGCAGAAATACGGTGAGTCACAAGACGCTTCCCTAATTTGGGAAGGCCACAAAGCAGGGCGCGATATTGGTTACTGCCATATAGAAAAAATGCACAACCTCGAAAGCTTGCCGCCTACTGGCTTTTATATCAGCTGCTTTCCACACAAAATTCGTGGCGCCTCCGCAGGGTGGACGCGTGCAGTTGCAATTTTTGATGATGCATTGATGGCTTCGAAGTAAATTAAATTAAATTGACTAAGCGCCACTCTCCTGCATTACTTAAAACGCAATCCAACTCTCCCTAAGACTCCAAAGTCTGCATCCACGGTATCACCTGAATTCAACTCGAGTGGCGTCATGCAGGTTCCAGTCGTCACGAATTGACCCGCTAGCAAACTGATACCTTGCGAGGTGAGTTCATTGACTAGCCAAGTGAGTGCAATTCGAGGATCGCCCAGAACTGCAGCACCTGTACCTTCTCGCTTCCATACCGCAC
>DDYJ01000075.1 GCA_002347905.1 Comamonadaceae bacterium UBA2237
CCTACGCAATCCATGTGCACCACGGTTTGCAAGACGCAGCGGATGGATTTGCCGCCCATTGCGAAACCTTGTGCAAACAATTCCATGTGCCTTTGGTCGTTGTGCGTGTGCAAGCAGCGCATAAAAGCGGTGAGAGTCCCGAAGACGCTGCAAGACAAGCGCGCTACCAAGCTCTTAGCGATGCCCTCCAATCGAATTGGGGTGGTGTTGTGCAGCACATTGCCTTGGGACAACATGCAGATGACCAAGTAGAAACTTTGCTCTTGGCGCTTTCGCGTGGTGCGGGGTTGCCGGGTCTCGCTAGCATGCCATCGGCTGTCACACGCAATGGGGTGACCTACCACCGTCCGTGGTTAAGCGTTTCGGGCGCCACGCTTCGGCAATCGCTTACAGATATTGGTCAAGCATGGGTCGAAGACCCTAGCAACCTAGACACGCGATACACCCGCAACAAAATTCGCGCCGAAATTCTCCCCGCATTAGAACAAGCATTCCCTGCATTTAGACAAACCTTTGCGCGTAGCGCAGCGCATGCGGCGCAAGCGCAAAGTCTCTTACAAGAAATAGCAGAGCAAGATTTATTGCAAGCAGGGAACCCGCCGAATATTCAATTACTACAAAATTTCAGCCAGGCTAGACAGACCAATGTGCTGCGCCACTGGCTGGTACTAGAGAACATGCAAGCCAGCGCAGCCCAAATGGAGGCCTTGTTAGTGCAAGTGAAGTCGTGCACCACACGCGGTCATGACATCCATATCAAGGTGGGGCGGGGCTTTGTCAGGCGCGATGGGGCAGTCTTGCGTTGCTACAATTGAAGGCTTTTTTTGCAAAATCACACTACAAATTTCTGCAATGTCTTTAATTGTTCATAAATACGGCGGCACATCGATGGGCTCGACTGAGCGCATACGCAATGTCGCCAAACGCGTCGCTAAATGGGCCCGCGCAGGTCACCAAATGGTCGTAGTTCCCTCCGCTATGAGTGGTGAGACCAATCGTTTGTTGGGCTTAGCCAAAGAACTCGCGCCTGCGAGCACCAATACCTCCTACGACCGTGAACTCGATATGTTGGCTGCAACGGGTGAGCAGGCGTCTTCTGCATTGCTAGCTATTGCTTTACAAGCCGAAGGCTTGCAGTCTGTGAGCTACGCAGGTTGGCAAGTAACTATTCGTACTAACAGCGCATTCACCAAAGCGCGCATTGAGTCCATCGATGACAAACGCGTGCGTGCCGATTTAGACGCAGGGCGTGTGGTCATCATCACAGGATTTCAAGGCGTGGATGACGATGGCAACATCACCACCTTGGGCCGTGGCGGTTCAGACACCTCTGCCGTTGCAGTTGCCGCAGCGCTCAAAGCCAAAGAATGTTTGATCTACACCGATGTTGATGGTGTCTACACCACCGACCCGCGCGTAGTCCCTGAAGCCCGCCGCTTGCAAACGGTGAGCTTTGAAGAAATGCTTGAAATGGCCTCACTGGGCAGCAAAGTTTTGCAAATTCGCTCTGTGGAATTCGCAGGCAAGTACAAAGTGCCATTGCGTGTGCTCTCAAGCTTTACTGAATGGAATATCGACATACATGAAGAGGCCAAATCTGGCACCTTGATCACTTTTGAGGAAGACGAACAAATGGAACAAGCCGTTGTATCAGGTATCGCGTTTAACCGTGATGAAGCCAAAATCTCTGTTGTTGGTGTGCCCGACAAACCTGGCATTGCTCACCAAATTTTGGGCGCGGTAGCCGAAGCAAATATCGAAGTCGACATGATCATCCAAAACATCAGCAAGGGTGGTTTGACCGATTTCAGCTTCACCGTGCACCGCAATGACTTTGCCCGCGCTTCGGAGTTACTAAAAGCCAAAGTGGTTCCCGCGCTTGGCGCAACCGAAGTCATTGGCGACACCAAGATTTGCAAGGTATCCATCGTTGGTATTGGAATGCGTAGCCATGTGGGTATCGCTAGCAAAATGTTTCGCGCATTGAGCGAAGAGGGCATCAATATTCAGATGATCTCCACCTCTGAAATCAAAACCTCTGTCGTGATTGATGAAAAATACATGGAACTTGCGGTACGCGCTTTGCATAAGGCGTTTGAGTTGGAGCAGGCGGCTTAAAGCGTTTATTTCTATCACCAAAGATGCGATTAACTCCCGAGCAAATCACGGTCATCAAAGAGGCTACGCAAGAGTTAGCTGGTAATGATGCGCGTGCCTGGTTATTCGGATCCCGGGCCGATGATCAATCTAAAGGCGGTGATGTGGATCTACTTGTGGAGGTTAACGCTGAGGTTATTGAACCCGCTCAACTGTCAGCAAAAATAGCAACGAGAGTTTCTCTGGCAATGCATGGGCGAAAGGTAGATGTGATTATCAAAGCGCCAAATTTAAAGCAATTACCCATCCATACCTTTGCGATGCAAGAGGGGATTTGTCTGTGAGTCTTCCTGCATCTCACCAAGAACGCTTGGCTTTTCTTGCCCGTGTGACGGAAAAGGAGTGCTTACATTTGCTACAAACAGATGCGCGACTTTTTGGTGATCTCTTCACGGTTGAAGAGGTACAAAAGATTGAAATTGATCCTATTCTTGCCGAACGCTTAGACGCTTTTGTTTCTCGATTTGGAAGACTCCAAGATACAGTTGGTGACAAGTTACTGCCTGCCTTGTTAATTAGCATGGCTGAAAAGCCTGGAGCTGCTATTGATAATTTGGATAGAGCCGAAAAACTGGGTTTTATTGAGTCAGCAGAAGCTTGGATGGAAATGCGGCGACTAAGAAATCAAATGGTTCATGAATACATAGAAGATTTGGTGATCCTAGCGAGTGCTTTACGCGCAGGACATACTTTTGTGCCAAGCTTAGTCAAGTCAGCAAGAATTTGTATCGAGCAGGCGCAGCGGCTTTTAACCTGAGATAATTTTGCGTCTACAATCAATTACGCTGGAAACGTGACCGAGTGGCCGAAGGTGCTCCCCTGCTAAGGGAGTATGGGGTGTTGAGCCTCATCAAGGGTTCGAATCCCTTCGTTTCCGCCATACACCCAATATCCATGAGCCATACGGGCACTTTTTTATTTTTACCATCCAATTTGCCCACCAATCAGTT
>DDYJ01000080.1 GCA_002347905.1 Comamonadaceae bacterium UBA2237
GTTGACCAGTTGATTGTCGGCGGCGGTATCGCCAACACCTTCATGTTGGCCGCTGGTTTGAAGATCGGCAAAAGTTTGGCTGAACCCGATTTGTTGCAAGAAGCCAAAGCCGTGATGGCCGCAATGAAAACCCGTGGTGCAGAAGTGCCGATTCCTACCGACGTGGTGTGCGCCAAAACATTTGCCGCCGATGCCGTAGCGACGGTTAAAAAAGCCACCGAGGTTGCGGATGATGATTTGATTTTGGACATTGGGCCTCAGACAGCGGCTAAATTGGCCGCGCAACTCAAAGCCGCGGGCACCATTGTTTGGAATGGACCAGTTGGTGTGTTTGAATTTCCTGCGTTTGAAAATGGCACCAAAGTGATTGCGCATGCGATTGCCGAGTCGAGCGCTTTCAGTATTGCTGGTGGCGGTGACACATTAGCTGCTATTGCTAAATATGGCATCGAGAAACAAGTGGGCTATATCTCTACCGGTGGCGGTGCCTTTTTGGAGGTGCTTGAAGGTAAAACTTTGCCTGCGTTTGAGATTTTGGCTAAGCGGGCTGGTGGCTAACTTGGGCTCACTAACAATTAGCCTTTCACTGCGCTAGTCGCTTCACCACGCACAAGCAAAAGCAAATAATTGGCGGCTGAGATTGTCTTGGCTGACCGGACGCCATTCCGCAGGTACATCGATTGATTTCAGAACGGGACCGGTGCCCATTTTGTTGGGATGGCTGGTGCTGCTGATGGTTTTGTATTTGCTTTCGCCGCAGTCATATTCAAAATTTGATTTCACGGATTGCTGTCCTGTTGCGTCAGGCTTGGCTAAGTCATAGACCACCCAGACGCGACGGTTGCTTCCAGAGCGGATGATGCTGGCGGAATCCAAATACACCGTCGCGACTTCGTTGCGCGTGACGGTGATCCACATTGCTTGTGTCGCACCGACAAAAGTAATCAGCAAGAAACACAAGAGTCGTTTCATTCGTCCACAAAAGAAGTGTTGATAGAAATTTCCATCCTGCAAGCGTACAAGAAAAAAGCCCCGCATTGGGCGGGGCTGTCTTTGACTGAGATTACTACAACCTAGTTAAACGTGACTTGGATGACAGCCTGAAGGTTCAATTTGCCGAAATTGATTAGGCTGCCTGTAAAGCACGAGGGCTGGTTGCATGCCCTTGGTAATCCGTCCAACTGTTTTGTTTGAAGTCATACAACTTGCAGTCGCGGGCTGTTTGGAAATACCAGCGCCATGAGAATGGCTGCACGATGATGCGCTCAGGCAGCAACTCTTCTAACTTGCTTTGCGCTTGTTTGAGTTTGTAGAGTGGAATACTCATATCCAAATGGTGTGCTGTGTGCTCCATGATGTGGTGCATCAATGCGCCGATTTGGAGTGGGAAAGTCAGGTGCACAGTGGTCGACACAAAAGGCTGCGCTTTAGACCATGCGCCACGCTCTTCGTGCCATGACACATCAACATGGGTGTGGTGCACATAAACCACGAAACCAATCATGCTGACCCAGAAGAAAAACGGAACGGCAACGCCCATCAGCAGTATCCAGGCGACTGACTGCTCAGTTGAAATAGCGGCCCAAGCCATCGTTGCAATCCACAGTGCGCCAAAGCCGGTGATCAGCAAGCAGTCTTTGATGAAGATAGGGCGACGTGTCGGCATGTTTTTCTCATTAGGGAACACCATCTTGTTCCACCAAATTTCGATCATGTAGTACAGGCCAGGTGCCCAACCGCTGCGATAAACACGGTCTTTGATGCGCTCTATCAAAGGCAGGGCCGCGTATTCTTCAGGGGTATGTGGCGCCCATACGAAGTCAAAGCCTTTGAGATTGGTGTAGCCGTGGTGCACCACGTTGTGTCCGATGTCCCACAAACTGTAGGCGGTGAGCGATGGCAAGAAAGCAATACGGCCCAACCATTTGTTGAGACCACGGAGGGGCGTCAAACTTTGGTGACAAGCGTCGTGGCCCAAGATGAACAAACGGCCGATGACAAAACCTGCTGCTGAACCAGACAGCAATTTGGCCCACCATGATTCGAACAACACGGTACCTGACAACAATGCGGCCCACAAAATGTAGTCCACCACTAACAAAACAATGGCACGCAATGTGGTGCGCTCAGCCAACGGAATCAACCACTCGCGCATAACTTTGCGATGGGGCATAGGTTCGTGTGGAGGGATTGGTTCTATATGTGTATGCATCGGGATCAATCTAGACGTCTTCTCAATAGAAGCGTATAAGTACTTGTTAACTCTGTAATTATCGCTTTTTAACGTACAAACGGAACATTTGACCGTCGCCGAAGTAGGGCTGAAGCTGGTAAAAAGAGGATAAAAGTGTTGTTTTTGGCGCTCTTTGATGCGCATCAAGTATCAATTACACAAGCTTACAAGACAAATAACGCAAATCAAACATGTGAGAATCACGGGGCTAATTCCTTAGGAGACTATTAATGCCCCGCCACGCCACCAAAATTGTTGCCACTCTCGGGCCCGCATCCAGCGATCCCGCTTTGTTGGAGCAAATGATCTTGGCCGGCGTGACTGTTGTGCGCTTGAACTTCAGCCACGGAAAAGCCCAAGACCATATCGACCGTGCGACCCTTGTACGACAAGCTGCCAAAAACGTAGGCCGCGAAGTGGCCATCATGGCCGACTTGCAGGGACCCAAGATTCGCGTAGGCAAGTTTGCCGATGGCAAAGTGATGTTGGTCAATGGTGAAAAGTTCGTGCTCGATGCATCGCGAACAGAACCCGGTAACTTGCAAGGCGTGGGTCTCGATTACAAAGAACTCCCGCGCGACGTCAAGCCAGGCGACTTGCTGTTGCTCAACGACGGCTTAATTGTGTTGACGGTCGAAGCGGTGAAGGGCGAACAGGTGCACACCGTTGTCAAAGTNNAACAAACAAGGCGGTGGACTGACCGCGCCTGCTTTAACTGCCAAAGACATGGAAGACATCAAAACGGCGATGAGTTTTCAGGCCGACTATGTAGCTGTGAGTTTTCCAAAAAACGCCACCGATATGGAAATGGCGCGTCAGCTCGCCAATGTGGCAGGGGAGCCTTACAAACACAAACCAGGCCTGATTGCCAAGATTGAGCGTGCGGAAGCCATTCCGCACTTTGAAGATATCTTGCGTGTGAGTGACGGCATCATGGTGGCGCGCGGTGATTTGGCTGTTGAAGTGGGTAATGCGGCTGTTCCCGCTTTGCAAAAACGCATGATCAAAATGGCCCG
>DDYJ01000154.1:0-5425 GCA_002347905.1 Comamonadaceae bacterium UBA2237
GCGATTACAACGAAAACTTGGTGTTTTTAGAAAATCGCGCCTTGTTTCCCAAGGAAATAGAGGAAGGTCACACCATCGAAGGCCACGCCTTGCCAAAAGGGTGTAACCCCGAAGCGCCTATCGATGTGCTCTATACCGTGACCGAACTTTACCCAGAACATGTGGTGCTAGACGGCAACCATCCACTGGCTGGCATCGCTATACGTATTCACATAGAAGTCGCTTCTGTGCGCGAACCAACCGATGAGGAATCAAGCAAGGGCTCTGCAGGAACAGGTTTTTTCAAAATTGAACCGCAGGCGCCTGGCGGTCCCCTGTTGCACTAAGGCTTATTTTTGACCGGTCTTATTTTTTGCCCGTAGAGCCGTAACCACCCTCGCCTCGCTCGCTTTTAGCGGCAAACTCTTGCACCACATTAAATTGCGCCTGTACAACGGGCACGATGACCAGTTGTGCTAAACGCTCCATAGGCTCTAAGGTAAAAGGGGTTGAACTTCTGTTCCACGCACTAACCATCAACTGGCCTTGGTAATCGCTATCGATCAAGCCCACTAAGTTACCCAAAACGATGCCATGTTTATGTCCCAAGCCAGACCGCGGCAAGATCAGCGCGGCATAAGCGGGGTCATCTAAATGGATGGCAATGCCTGTAGGAACGAGTTGCCACGCATTGGGCTCCAAGGTGATGGCAGCATCCAAGCAAGCGCGCAAATCAAGGCCTGCGCTTCCGGGTGTTGCGTATTGAGGTAGTTGGTCCGCCATGCGGGGATCGAGGATTTTGAGGTCGACTTTCATATTGATTCAAAAAGTGAAGTAATGGTTGATAAATTTAATTTCGGGTGGAGATACGGTGCGCCCTATTTAGCGCACGCCACTAGCACCCAAGCCTTAGATCTTTATTCTTTGCGCAATTTCTGTCACCAACTTGCGGGCTAAGTCCAACTTATTGGCTTGAGGAATTTCTTGGGTATCTTGGGCGTCTACCAATAACAAGGCGTTTTCATCTGAACCGAAGGTAGCCGGCCCAATATTTCCCACTAACAAAGGAACGCCTTTTTTCTCGCGCTTAGCTTGAGCATGTTTTTGTAAGTCATGGCTCTCAGCCGCAAAGCCTACGCAAAACAATTCACCGTTTCGCGCCCGCGCCGTTTGGGCCACCTCCCCCAAAATATCTGGGTTCTCGGTGAACTGCAAGTCAGGAGTGTTCCCCTGTGCCGTCTTTTTGATTTTTTGCTCAGCTACTTTTGCAACACGCCAGTCTGCAACAGCCGCGGTGGCCACGAAAACAGATGCATCTGCAACCTGAGATAAAACAGCACTATGCATATCAGTGGCTGAGCGCACATCTATGCGCTGCACCCCGCGAGGTGTTGGCAAATGCACAGGTCCGGCAATCAGCGTCACGTTGGCACCTGCCTCATATGCCGCGCGTGCCATCGCAAAGCCCATTTTCCCGCTTGATAAGTTGGTGATTCCGCGCACGGGGTCGATTGCCTCGTAAGTCGGACCAGCTGTCACCAAGACTTTATGGCCTGCCAGTAATTTAGGTTGAAAAGTGGCAATCAAGTCCTGCACGATATCGTCGGGTTCGAGCATGCGCCCATCTCCCGTCTCACCACAGGCTTGGTCACCTTGTCCGACGTCAAGCACCAGCGCCCCGTCTTGGGTGAGTTGCGCCACATTGCGCTGGGTAGCGGGGTTGACCCACATTTCTCGGTTCATGGCCGGAGCCAAGATCAAGGGCACTTCGCTCACCGGTCTGGCCAAGCACATCAGGCTCAACAAATCATCAGCTCGGCCGTGTAAAAGTTTGGCCATGAAGTCTGCGCTCGCGGGCGCAATCAATATCGCATCGGCCTCGCGGCTCAGATTGATATGCGCCATATTGTTAGGCTCACGCGCATCCCACTGTGATACATAGACAGCGCGGTTGGACAAGGCCTGCATAGTCACCGCAGTGATGAATTGCGTGGCAGACTCGGTCATCACTACTTGCACGCTAGCGCCTTGTTTGATCAGCGCACGACAGAGTTCGGCAGCCTTGTAACAGGCGATACCACCTGTGAGCCCTAAGACGATATGTTTGTTTTGCAGGTCCAACATGGTTCGCAATGTAGCAGAGCGCCTATAATTTCTATTTCTACCTACCGGGAGATCGACCTCCCGATTTGGCATGACTCAATTTGTAATTGTCACCGGCGGCGTGGTGTCCTCACTGGGCAAAGGCATAGCCTCCGCATCTCTAGCCGCGATCCTTGAGTCGCGCGGCCTCTCAGTCACCCTCATAAAGCTAGATCCCTACATCAACGTAGACCCTGGAACCATGTCCCCGTTCCAACACGGAGAGGTTTTTGTCACCGAAGACGGCGCCGAAACCGACCTAGATTTAGGCCACTATGAGCGTTTCATCACCACTAGGATGAAAAAGGCTAACAACTTCACTACCGGACAGATCTACCAAAGCGTTTTGGAAAAAGAACGTCGCGGCGACTATCTCGGCAAAACTGTCCAAGTCATCCCCCACATCACTAATGAAATCCAAGAATTTATCAAGCGTGGCGCGGGGTACGAAACGCCCGAAGCGGTCGACGTTGCCATCGTAGAAATCGGTGGCACCGTGGGCGACATCGAGTCGCTTCCTTTCCTTGAAGCCGTGCGCCAAATGAGTCTCAAGCTCGGGCCTCACCAAATGGCCTTCGTCCATTTGAGCTACGTGCCTTGGATAGCCGCCGCAGGTGAACTCAAGACCAAGCCTACCCAGCACACAGCCCAAAAGCTGCGTGAAATCGGTATCCAAGCCGACTGCTTGTTATGCCGTGCAGATCGTCCGATTCCATCGGAAGAAAAAGAAAAGATCAGCTTGTTCTCCAACGTTCCTGAATGGGGCGTGATCTCGATGTGGGACGTCGACACGATTTACAAAGTCCCCCGCATGTTGCATGAGCAAGGACTAGACCGCTTGATTTGCGAAAAACTCCACATCAACACACCACCAGCAGACCTCAGCCGTTGGGATGCCTTGGTGCATGAAGTCGAACACCCCAAGCAAGAAGTCTCCATCGCAATGGTGGGCAAATACGTAGATTTGTCAGACAGCTACAAGTCTTTGAACGAGGCCTTGCGGCACGCAGGCATGAAGAACCATGCGCGGGTCAACATCCACTACATCGATTCAGAAACCATCACCGCTGAGACAGTGTCGCAACTCACCAAGTTCGACGGCGTGCTGGTACCTGGCGGATTTGGCAAACGTGGTATTGAAGGAAAAATTGCAGCAGCACGTTTTGCACGTGAGAAAAAACTGCCCTACCTAGGTATCTGCTTAGGCATGCAAGTCGCCACTATCGAATACGCACGCCATGTTGCAGGTCTCGAGCATGCCAACAGCACCGAATTCGAGCCCGATACGCCTTTCCCTGTCATCGCTTTGATTGACGAATGGAAAGACGCTGATGGCACGATCCAAACCCGCAATGCGCAGTCTGACTTAGGTGGCACCATGCGTTTGGGCGCTCAAAGTTCCGACGTCTCGCAAGGCACCTTGGCGCACAAAATTTATGGCGATATCGTGAGTGAGCGCCATCGCCACCGCTACGAAGCCAATGTGCATTACCTCGACACTTTGCGCAAAGCAGGTCTGGTCATTTCTGCGCTCACTCAACGCGAACATCTCACAGAAATTGTGGAGTTACCGCAATCTGTCCACCCTTGGTTTATGGGTGTGCAGTTCCATCCTGAATTCAAGTCCACGCCTTGGGATGGACATCCGCTTTTCAACGCTTACATCAAAGCTTCGCTAGACCATCAGTCACAACGCACCAACTTGAAAGCCGTCGCATGAGTATGAAGTTGTGTGGCTTTGACGCAGGCTTAGCGCATCCGTTTTTTCTGATCGCCGGCCCTTGCGTGGTGGAGTCTGAACAACTCCAAATGGATACAGCAGGCACTTTGAAAGAAATTACATCTGCGCTTGGTATCCCGTTCATATTCAAGTCCAGTTACGACAAAGCCAACCGTTCTAGCGGCACCACATTTCGTGGCCCCGGCATGGAAAAGGGTTTGGAGATCTTGGCGAAAGTGCGCCGCGAACTCCAACTTCCCATACTCACTGATGTGCACAGCGAATCAGAGATAGCGCATGTGGCCCAAGTAGTCGACGTATTGCAAACGCCTGCATTTTTATGCCGCCAAACAGATTTCATCCATGCCGTGGCGCGCTCAGGCAAACCTGTCAACATCAAAAAAGGCCAGTTCCTAGCACCGCATGACATGAAAAACGTCATCGACAAAGCGCGTGCCGCTGCGCGTGAAGCGGGCTTGAACGACAACAACTTCATGGCCTGTGAACGCGGCGCGAGTTTTGGTTACAACAACCTTGTCTCTGACATGCGAAGCCTCAGCATCATGCGCGAAACCAATGCGCCAGTGGTGTTTGACGCAACCCACTCGGTGCAGTTGCCTGGTGGCCAAGGTACGAGCTCTGGTGGTCAACGCGAAATGGTGCCAGTCTTAGCGCGTGCTGCAGTTGCAGTGGGTGTTGCCGGACTCTTCATGGAAACCCATCCCAACCCTGCAGTCGCGATGAGCGATGGCCCCAATGCAGTGCCATTGAAACATATGCGCGCACTGCTTGAAACCTTGCAAGACATTGACCGCGTGACCAAGAAACACGCCTTCCTTGAAAACAATTTCGGTATTTAATTTTTAACTTTAGCTTTGAGAAATAAACCATGAGTGCAATCGTAGATATCGTCGCAAGAGAAATTTTGGACAGCCGTGGCAACCCCACCGTGGAATGTGACGTGTTACTGGAGTCTGGAACGATGGGCCGCGCTGCGGTGCCGTCAGGTGCTTCCACAGGTAGCCGCGAAGCCATTGAATTACGTGATGGCGACAAAAGCCGTTACCTTGGCAAAGGCGTATTAAAAGCTGTTGAGCACATCAACACGGAAATCTCAGAAGCCGTTTTAGGCTTAGATGCTTCTGAACAAGCTTTTCTTGACAAGACTTTGATCGACTTAGACGGCACCGACAACAAAAGCCGCTTAGGTGCAAATGCCATTCTTGCAGTATCCATGGCGGTTGCACGTGCTGCTGCTGAAGAGTCTGGCTTGCCCTTGTATCGCTACTTTGGCGGCATGCATGCCAACCAACTGCCCGTTCCGATGATGAATGTGATCAACGGTGGCGCGCATGCCAACAACAACTTGGACTTGCAAGAGTTCATGATCATTCCCGTTGGTGCACCGAGTTTCAGAGAAGCCGTGCGTTACGGCGCTGAGGTTTTCCATGCGCTCAAAAAAATCATCCACGACAAAGGCATGAGCATTGCAGTGGGCGACGAAGGCGGTTTTGCTCCGAATGTCACCAACCACGAAGCTGCCATACAAATGATCTTGGACGCTATTGCTGCTGCAGGCTACAC
>DDYJ01000154.1:5467-7361 GCA_002347905.1 Comamonadaceae bacterium UBA2237
CAATGGACCGATATGTTGGCTACTTGGTGCGACAAATACCCCATCATCAGCATTGAAGACGCAATGGCCGAAGGTGATTGGGATGGATGGAAAGTTCTGACCGACCGTTTGGGAAAAAAAGTACAAATCGTCGGTGACGACTTATTCGTAACAAACACCAAAATCTTCCAAGAAGGTATTGAAAAAGGCATTGCCAATTCCATCCTCATCAAGATCAACCAAATCGGTACATTGACAGAGACTTTCGCAGCCATTGAGATGGCCAAACGTGCGGGGTATACAGCAGTCATCAGCCACCGCTCTGGTGAGACTGAAGACTCCACCATCGCCGACATTGCTGTCGGTTTGAATGCTGGACAAATCAAAACCGGCTCTATGAGCCGCTCTGACCGTTTGGCAAAATACAACCAACTCTTGCGCATTGAGGAAGATTTGGGTGATGTAGCGGTTTATCCAGGTCGCTCCGCTTTTTACAACTTGAAAGCCTAAACACCATCCCTAAGGCAGATTCGCTTTAAACTTTCAGCCCAAGAACTTTTCTCGCTCACATGTTCACCATATTGCGCCCCATTCACATGGTCTTGATTGCACTCCTTGTAGTGCTGCAAGCCCAGTTGTGGTTTGGCCGTGGAAGTTTGCCTGACGTGATGCGGCTCCGCCAACAACTCAAAGAGCAAAAGCAACACAACCAAGCCGCCCAACTAGCCAATGAGCGCTTGGGTGCTGAGTTACACGACTTGAAGGATGGTTTAGAGATGGTGGAGGAACGTGCCAGAGCAGAAATTGGCATGGTCAAACCCAATGAAATATTTGTGCAAATTGCGCGTTGATTTTTAAATCCGTGCCCCAGCGCAATCCGCAGTTGCAGACCTCTATTAACGAATCACACCGATGAAAGCCGCCATCCTCGGCGCACCCGCCACGGGTAAAACTGAATTGTCTTTAGCGCTTAGAAAATTCCTTCAAAACCAAGACATTCCTCTTGACGTTGCAGATAGCCCAGATCTTCAAACCTTGGGAAAAGAAGATATTGCCTTGTTGTGTGGCCTAGATCTCAGCACCTTTAGCGCTTCGCAATCATTGGTAGATCAACAACTCCGCACTGGCCTACAAACGCTAGGCATGTCGTTTCAAGTTGTGTATGGGCAAGGCACTCAGCGTTTACAAAACGCATTGTTTTGCCTTGCTAGCCAAGCACCGCAATGGGCGCATGCACTAAAACGCAAAGATATTCCCGTGCGTTGGACAGGCCCCTGCGAAACATGTGGTGATGGGCTTTGCGAGCACCAGTTGTTTACCCAACTGGTTTCTGGAAAAAACTAATTTACTGAATCGCGGAACTACCAGGCACTTGCTTGTCTATGCTGGTAAATATTTGCGCTGCGTCTACGGCATCAAATCGGTACTGCTGACCACAAAAGTCACAACCCACTTCGACGTCATTGCGTTCAGACAAGATACTTTCCACCTCATCTGCACCTAAGCCACGAATCATATTGCTGACACGTTCACGGCTACACGAGCAGGCAAATCTAGGTGTGATGGTTTCTAAGCGAAGCAACTTTTCTTCCCAAAATAGTCGTCGCAAAATTGTGTCGGGGTCTAATTGCAACAACTCTTCGCTCTTCAAACTGGCAGCCAAGATTGAAATACGGTTGTAGTCTTCATTACGACCAATTTCATCTTCATCTTCCATGCTGGCTTTTGCGGCCAAATTGCCTTCGCCCTTGATAGGTAAGCGTTGTATCAATAAGCCAGCTGCTGACTTGTCGTCAGCAGCCAAGACCAAGGTGGTATCGAGCTGCTCGCTTTGCAACATATAGTGTTGCAACACCTCGCTGAACTTATCAATCTTGTTACGGTTGTCATCAAACAAAGGAACCACGCCCTGGTA
>DDYJ01000154.1:7388-12304 GCA_002347905.1 Comamonadaceae bacterium UBA2237
CCTTCGTTTTTCACGTTGACCATGGCGGACAAGGTCTTCGCTTCGCCTAAATCTCCCACTACTTTTGCAGTAGCGCGCACACGCAAATCAGGCTGAACTTCAACCACGGCCAACTTCAATGGGCCGTCTCCAAATATTTGCATGACTAAAGCACCATTGAACTTGATGTTGGATTGCATCAAAACAGCTGCAGCCGTCATTTCACCTAACAAATGGCGTACAGGTTGTGGATAGGCGCCCGTTTCAAGATTTTCAGCACGGCGATTTAATATTTCTTGCCACACATCCGTCAGTTGTACCAACATGCCACGAACGGGCAAGCCTTCAAATAAAATTTTATGCAGTTGCGACATCAGGCCAGCTTTTTCAAGCCTGATTTATACCGCTGGGCATTGGCCATATAACTTCTGGCACTTTTGCGAATACCTTCTATTTGCTCTGGCGTTAATTCCCGCACGACTTTGGCTGGACTTCCTATGATCATGGAACCATCTGGAAACTCTTTACCTTCAGTCACAAGAGAACCAGCGCCCACCAAACAATTCTTGCCAATCTTGGCCCCATTCAAAACAATCGCGCCTATACCTATCAGCGTTTCGTCCCCAATCGTGCAACCATGAAGTTGCACCATATGCCCCACCGTCACATGTTTACCAATAGTCAGTGGCAAACCGATATCGACATGCAAAACACTGCCGTCTTGGATGTTGCTGCCTTCACCGATGGTGATTTTTCCAGAATCGCCCCGCAACACGCTCGAAAACCAAACGCTGGTATGGGCTGCCATTTCAACTTCACCTATTACCTGTGCGTTGTCTGCAATCCATGCGGTGTCGTCAATTTTGGGAATAAGTGTGTCAAGTTGTAAGACGGCCATACCAATTTCCTGCCTTATGTTGTCGTGTTATCTACCTACAATTGTAAGGATGTGCATACGCCAAGCCTCTCTCACTGCATTGTGCATTGCAGACCCCATCGACAAAGTTAATTCTGTGCAATTGCTATGGAAGTCCCACCACGAAAAGGCGTTGCATCCAAATGAACGCTTGCAAGCAGCAGATAGGGCATCACTTCCTGGACGTCCCGACCTCCCTCGCCTTATTCCACCCCAGCAAGTTCACCCCAGAACACCGTTCACACCAGAGGGCTTGGCCTCGCTGTTGCATGCGGTTTGCCATATTGAGTTCAATGCGATCAATTTAGCCTTAGACGCCGTATGGCGCTTTCACGATATGCCAAACGCGTATTACACCGATTGGTTACGCGTGGCGTATGAGGAATCACAGCACTTCGAGTTACTGCACACGCACTTACAAAGCGTGGGTTATGCATATGGTGACTTCGATGCCCACGATGGGCTATGGCAGATGTGCGAAAGAACCTCAGAAGACGTTCTTGCACGCATGGCCTTGGTTCCACGCACACTAGAGGCACGCGGTTTAGACGCCACCCCGCTTATTCAAGACAAGCTTCGCAAAGTAGCCACACCTGCGGCCACACGTGCTGTAGAAATTTTGGACACCATCTTGCGAGATGAAGTGGGCCATGTTGCCATAGGTAACCATTGGTACAGATGGTTATGTGCGCAGCGTGGGCTAGACCCCGTCACCCTCTACGCAGAATTAGTGCAACGCTATGACGCCCCCAAACATAAACCGCCGTTTAACACCGAAGCGCGCCTACGCGCAGGTTTTACCGAGGTGGAACTGGGTTATCTGCTGAGTTAACGCGTTCTTAGCGCGACATTTTTCATAGGGAAAACTCAACCGCGTGGATGGTGCATGCCATGCAGAGTTTTAAGCCGCTCACGCGCAATATGGGTATAAATCGTCGTTGTAGAAATATCAGCATGCCCAAGCAACATTTGTACAGCGCGTAAATCAGCGCCATGGTTCAACAAATGGGTGGCAAATGCGTGTCGCAAGGTATGCGGAGAGATAGGCACTTTGATATCTGCCATCAACGCATACCGTTTGATCAATTGCCAAAACATCACACGGGTCATTGCCTCTCCGGCGTGTTTGCCACGTAGAGTGACAAACAAGTCTTCGCTTTGGTGCTGACCTAACAAAGCGGGGCGTGATTGCGCCAAATATTGCTCAATCCATTGCGCCGCTACTTGGCCAAAGGGAACTAAACGCTCTTTGCTGCCCTTGCCCATGACACGCAAGACACCCTCGTTGAGGCTGACATGGAAGACTTTTAGGTTGACCAACTCACTCACCCGCAGACCACTGGCGTACATCAATTCCAACATGGTGCGGTCACGCACGCCCAAGGGTGTTTCTACATCAGGCGCTAAGAGCAAGTTTTCGATTTGCGTCTCAGTCAAAGTTTTAGGAACTCGCATCGCCTGCTTGGCCGCTAACATTTTGAGCGTGGGATCATCCGTGCGCATACGTTCGCGCAATGCCCAACGGTAAAACCGTTTCAAAACTGTCAATCGGCGGTTGGCCGATGTTGCTTTGGTAGTTGCGTGTCGACTTGCAAAATATGCATGCAAGTCAGACTCTTTCGCTTGTAATAAATGGCCACCTTGCGCACTGGTTGACGTACCTATTTTCTGCGAAAGCCAAGCATCAAAAAGTTGCAGGTCACGCCTGTAGGCCGCCAATGAGTTCTTTGCTAATCCTTCTTCAAGCCACAGGGCATCGATAAAGGTATCGATGCTCTGATCAAAAACTTGCGAGGTAGTCACTGCGACGTCAAAGGTGTATCAATCCAACGTCAGTTTCTGTTCTGTCACCACTTTTTTATAAACATCAAACTCCGCTTTGATTTGCGTTGCAAATTGCTCTGGCGAGTTGGCAATAATGAGAGAGCCCGTATCTTCAATGCGCTTGCGAACGGCGGGGTCTTCCAATGCTTTGCGCACGCCTGCATTGACTTTGTCGATCACCTCTTTAGGCAATCCTTTGGGGCCGTAAATGCCGTAATAGGCCATGCGGTTCACTGGCTCTAAGCCTACTTCTTTGAAAGTAGGCACATTTGGTAACACGGCCAAACGCTGTGGTGCTGCCACCACGATAGGTACCAAACGGTTGTCTTTGATGAAAGGCAATGCAGAAGGCAGGTTGTCAAAAATCATGGGGACTTGGCCCGCCACGGTATCGTTCAATGCAGGACCAGCACCGCGGTAAGGAATGTGTGTGATGAAGGTTTGACTCAAACTTTTGTACAACTCCATTTGCAAGTGACCAATTCCACCCGTGCCAGAAGATGAATAGGAGTAACGACCGGGTGAGCGCTTCACTTCTGCGACAAAAGCTTTGTAGTCTTTTGCTGGAAACGAAGGATGCACCGCAATGACATTGGGCGTCGCTGCAATATTGATGATGGGAGAAAAATCAGTAATAGGGTTGTAGGGAATTTTGGTATTGATCGCAGGATTGGCTGCCGTCGTTGACACAGTTGCAATACCCAGCGAATAACCATCGGGAACAGCTTTGGCTGTTTCATTGGCACCTACAACACCACCACCACCGGCTTTGTTCACCACCACCACAGTTTGCCCCAAGGCTTTGCCTAATGGCTCAGCAATCGTTCGGGCAATGATGTCTGTCGTACCCCCTGGTGCAAAAGGCACTTGTAGTTGAATCACTTTATTGGGGTAGCCCTGCGCAAACGCAGCAGAGCCCACCAAGCAAAAAAACAAGCTTGCTATTAATCGGATTTTCATTTTTAAAACTCCTAAATCAAAACATTGCGCAACACAGGCAACATCACATAACTGTAAACGCAATAGATGGACGTCACAAAAGAAGAGGTATTCTCTCTATATGGATTATTTGCCCCTTCTTGCGCCTGATTTTTCACTTATCTTGTGCGGTTACTTGCTGTGTCGCTTTACTGCACTCAACCGTGCGATGTGGTCCCAAGTTGAAATTTTGGTGTATTACTTTTTATTTCCTGTTTTGTTGTTCACCACTATCGCGCGCACCAATCTGGACGTTCAAAGCCTCACGCATTTTCTGCAAGCAGGCGTGCTCATGGGCTTTTGTGGCATTGCTATGGCCTATGCCCTGCCGTATTTGCCTGTTGTGGGTCGCCATATCGATACGCGCATGCATGCTTGCTGTACACAAATTGCCTTCAGGTTCAACTCCTACATTGCACTTGCCGTCACGGAAAGAATGGGCGGGCCTCCGGCGCTTGTTTTGATGGCGGTGTTGATTGGCGTGTGTGTTCCCATCTTTAACATTGCATCGGTTTGGCCTATGGCAAAGCATGGCGAAAAAGGCTTTTTAGCGGAACTGATTCGCAATCCACTCATTTTGGCAACTGTGTCCGGACTATGCGCAAATTTAGTTGGACTGCACATTCCCGAATGGGCCGCGCCCACTTTGCAGCGGGTAGGAGCGTCTTCGGTGAGCCTAGGGTTGATGGCTGCTGGCGCGGGTATGGAATTCGGGCGTTTGCAAAATGCGAAAGTATTGGGTGTCTCTGTACTGTTGATCCGCCACTGCTTCACCCCTATCGTGGCCTGGATACTGGCCCAATTGTTGGGCTTAGATGCCCTTCAAACAGGCGTACTGCTCGCATTTTCTGCGCTTCCTACCGCCTCGAGCTGCTATGTTTTGGCCAACCAAATGGGGTATGACGGCTCTTTGGTGGCGGGCTTGGTGACGCTCTCCACCCTCTTAGGAGGCATCAGTTTATGGTTTGCGCTGGGAGTTTTACATTAAAAAGGTAACTTTATGGCATAATGTTGGGTTTTGTGGCCAAGTGCATCGAGATTGTTTGGTGTGGCTAGCGCAGTTGAAAAGGATCAGATCATGAAAGAAGGAATTCACCCAAACTACCGCGAAGTGTGCTTTGTGGACATGTCCAATGGCTTTAAGTTTGTGACACGCTCATGCGCTAACACCAAAGAAACCGTCAAAATGGACGATGGTCGCGAGTTACCCCTCTACAAA
>DDYJ01000154.1:12330-23417 GCA_002347905.1 Comamonadaceae bacterium UBA2237
CGCGTGGAACGTTTCCGCAACAAATACGGCAAAACGGCTGCCAAGTAAGCCCTTTCGCCTCCTACTCAAAGGGCAGCCCGTTTTCGGCGCTGCCTTTTTTGTTTATCGCCTTACGTTTTTTATTTGCTAACAAATTTGTCACAGTCACACAATCCCACGCCAGCTATCGTTGCGCAAAACGCTGTTCGGCCTTTGCCGCGGTTAGCGCTGTGGCTATTTTGCTTGGCGTATTTGGTTCCAGGCTTAGTCGGCCGAGAACCATGGAAAGGTGAAGAACTCCAAGTATTTGGCCAGATGTTGGCCTTGGCGCAAGGACAAAGCGATTGGTTACACCCAACTGTATGGGGGCAAACCTTACCTTTGGATGCACCCTTAGCCTATTGGATGGGTGCATGGGCTATTGGTCTAGCGCCAAGTTGGTTGTCTGCCGGATCTGCCGCACGTATCCCATTTGCTTTGTTATTGGCATTGACCTTGTTTAGCACTTGGCAAGGCGCCTATTACTTGGGGCTTGGTGCGCGCGCGCAACCTGTTGCTTTTGCTTTTGGCGGTGAAGCAAAACCTAAAGACTATGCAAGATCTATTGCAGACAGCGCCACACTTGCTTTGATAGCCTGTTTAGGTTTGGCATTGTTGTCACACGAAGCCACACCTATGTTGATGCAGTTGTCCTTTTTTGGCTGTGCATTTTTTGGCGCCTCCGCCCTTCCCTACCACCCCATCAAAAGTGCTGTTGCTTTAGTAGTGGCGTTGATGGGTTTGAGTTTGAGTGGCGCACCTACTCTGTCCGTTTTATTGGCCACTGGGGTTGCGTTAATTATTTTCTTTGACAAAGAAAACAAAGATCGCCCAAGACTTCCAATATATGCGTTTGCGTTACTGGCTTGCGCCTTAGGCATTGCAACTACCGCGCATTACTTTGGACTATTTCACTGGCGTCTTTCCACCATGGAAAGAAGTTGGAACGATTGGCGGGGTCTTTTTGATTTGTTGGTGTGGTTCATGTGGCCTGCTTGGCCTTTGGTGTTGTGGACGCTCTGGCAGTGGCGCCGTCAATGGGTGTCACAAAACTGGAGTCGGCATCTGGTTCTCCCGTTATGGTTTATGGCGCTGGGCATATGCGTGGCATTGATGACACGCACCGAAGACCAAACTCTGATGTTGGCTTTACCACCCATGGCGACATTGGCCGCATTTGCGCTGCCAACATTCAGACGCAGCTTCTCCGCTTTTATTGATTGGTTCACACTCATTTTCTTCACCGGTTGCGCTTTCATCATTTGGGTGATTTGGATTGCCATGCAGACAGGTTGGCCACCGCAACCTGCGGCTAATGTCGCACGTTTGGCACCTGGCTTCATACCAAGCTTTAGCGGTTTGGCTTTTCTATTTGCGCTAATAGCCACCACCCTATGGGCTTGGTTGGTGCGGTGGCGTGTGGGCAGACACCGACAAGCCATGTGGAAAAGTTTGGTGCTGCCATCAGGAGGCGCGGCTCTGTGTTGGTTGTTACTGATGAGTCTTTGGCTGCCACTTCTGGACTTTGCGCGAAGCTATGTGCCTTGGGTAGAGCAAATTCAGCAAAGCATGAAGACACAAGATGCCTCAACACCTGGTTGCCTCATGACCTATGGCCTCAATGTTGGACAAATGACTGCTTTTCACTACCACGGCGGCTTTGAAATAATACCTTTAGACAATGCAGAGTCACCGCAAAATGCGTCCTGCCGTTGGCTATTGGTAGACAACGATTCACGACCCGAACTAGCACAAGTAGCGCATATCAAAGAGTGGCGTCGGGTTGAAACCATTAAACGTCCTGCCAATAAGAATGAAGACGTGACGCTTTACCTGCGGCGCGCGCAATAAGCCCCTATGTCCGAGCGCGCGCATATCCTGCGCCATGCAGGAACGATATTGGTAGGCCAGTTAGCAGTGATGGCGTTTGGAATTACAGACACTCTCGTGGCTGCGCGTTATGCAGATACCGCCCTTGCGTCCTTGTCGGTAGGTTCTGCAGCATACATTTCTGTACATGTTGGACTGATGGGTATCGTGCAAGCACTGCTGCCTATTTGGGCTGAATTGCAAGGCGCAAAAAAATACGCTGCAGTTGGCCAATCCGTTCGGCAAGCGTTGTATATCGTCCTGATGACATCTAGCCTTGGTATGGCCGTGTTGTTACATCCCGATACATTTCTGGATTGGGCGCAAGTCCCAGCACACTTGCAATTAGAGGTGCATGAATACTTGGCGGTTGTGGCGTTTGGTTTGCCAGCTTCACTCTTGTTTAGGTTGTTTGGCACCTTGAACCAGAGTTTGGGTAGACCGCGGGCAGTGACATTCGTGCAGGTCGCTGGCTTGCTCTGCAAAATACCCTTGTCGATTTTGTTTGTTCTTGGTGTGCCTGGCTTGTTTGCCCCTATGGGATTGGTGGGATGCGCATGGGCCACATTAGTCGTCAACATGGCAATGGTGGTATCAGCCATTTTGTTGTTGAGATTGCAAGACTACTACAAGCCCTATGCTTTTTGGCAACGAATGGAAGCGCCCGACTTTGCTGCGCTAGGTCAATTTTTAAAGCTAGGCATCCCCAGTGGACTTGCCATTGGGGTGGAAGTGACAGCTTTCACCTTAATGGCTTTATTCATTGCGCGACTGGGTGTTGTGGCTTCTGCGAGCCATCAAATCACATCTTCGATGGCGGCATTGCTATATATGGTGCCGCTATCGCTGTCCATCGCTTGTAGTGCAAGAGTCAGTTATTGGTTAGGGGCGAACCAATACCAGTATGCCAAAAAAGCATTGCGTGATGGACTGACGCTGGTCATCTTCTTTGCATTGCTTTTAAGCCTTCTTTTGGTGTCGTTCCAAAAAGAGGTGGTACTTTTCTATACACAGTCTCCCGCTGTTGCAGAGCTGGCTGCACAACTACTCTATTGGTTGGCGTGGTACCAACTAGCCGATGCAATGCAAGTATTTTGTGTCTTCGCTTTGCGTAGTTATCGCATTACGCTTTTCCCCCTTCTGACCTATGCCGTCACCTTGTGGGGCGTTGGATTGGCAGGAGGCTATGCCGTGTCGTATGGGTTTGTCCAGTTTGACAACTTGGCGTGGCTTCACACAAATTCGCCCATCACTTTTTGGCAAACCAGCACCATTGCCTTGTTACTCACTGTATTGGCATTATTTCCTGTGCTATGGTTACTCGCGTATCGAAAAATACGCTAAGCGTCCATCACTTGCTTCCAACGTGGCGGTGGAAAAACCAAATTAAAACAAGATCCTTGGCCAGCAATACTTGCAATTTGCAACTGACCTCCGTGGCGTTGCATCACATGTTTGACAATCGCCAGACCTAGTCCTGTTCCTCCGGATTCACGCGAACGACTTCTGTCGACACGGTAAAACCGCTCGGTGAGCCTTGGCAAATGTTCGGGCAGGATACCTGGGCCAGTGTCCTTGACTTGTAGGTTCAAGTTTCCATCTGCTGATTGGAATGCGTGCACCTCAATCCGTCCGCCTTGTGGGGTGTAACGCACAGCGTTACTGACTAAGTTAGAGAGCGCGCTTTGTAACTCGCGTGGTTCGCCTAGAACAAGGTAGTTTTTGATGGCTGGATCTGTTTCAAAAACAATAACTTGCGCAACTTTGGCTTGAAATAACAAATGAGAGAGCTGCTGGGCCTCGCTCTGACAGGCGTCCATCAAGTGTGCAAGTGCTATGTGGCTGCTAAATCCAGGAATTGGACTGCCTTCCAGCCGAGACAAGGTGAGCAAATCATCCACCAAGCTTTGCATGCGTTGTGCTTGCGAAGCCATAAGAGCAAGATAGCTGTCTTGCTCTTGCGGACTCAGTTTCAAAGTCTGCAAGGTTTCTACAAAACCTGCCAATACCGTCAAGGGTGTGCGAATTTCGTGCGAGACATTGGCTACGAAATCGCGTCGCATGGCCTCAGCTTGCTCCACTACAGTGACATCACGCGTGATCAACAACTGCTTGCCCTCACCATAAGGATGGCGTTGAATGGATATACGCAAAGGCATGTTAGGGTTCTTTCCCCTGCCCTCAATCACGATGGGCTCTGCAACATCCGAAGAGGTCATGTAAGCAGAAAAAATGGGGTCACGCACTAAGTTACCAATGCGTTGCGCAATGTCACGATCAGGCTGGATGCCTAATTGAAAAGCGGCGGTCTGGTTACACCATTCAATTTGAGAATTTTCATCTAAAAGCACCACCCCGTTAGGAGATGCTTGAATGGCAGAAAGAAAATCTTTTAAACGCTGTTCGCTTGCATTAATGGCACGCTCACGTTCGCGCAACAACCTACGTGTTCTGTTAACGACTGCGCCCCACAATCCAAATGTATTGGGAACTTCCGACAAATTACCAGACCGCAGCCAAGACACAACACGCATACCACGCATGGCATCCCAAAACCACCAAAGCATTGCGCCTACGAAACCACCAAAGATCAAATAAAAAGTGGCTTGTAACTCTTGCGATTGCGCCCAAAAATACCCTAAAGTGGCGCCGGCTGAAAGTAAGAGTAGTAAACTAAAAAACCGACCAAACAATATGAACCTCAGGTATCAGTTGAGACAGAAGCCGTGAGTCTATACCCAACGCCTCTGACTGTCTCCACCATAGCACCTGCGGCTCCTAACGCTTCGCGTAAACGTTTGACATGTACGTCTACAGTTCTTTCTTCAATAAATACATGGTCACCCCACACGCGGTCTAGTAACTGACTCCGCGAATGCACACGTTCTGCATGGTGCATCAAGTAGTTAAGCAACTTAAATTCCGTAGGTCCCAATCGCAACGGCATGTCTTGGTAGCTGACGCGGTGGGTGGAACCATCCAATTGCAGTGCGCCAATTCGAACCAAATCACTGGCTTGTTCAGGCGCGCGCCGTCTGAGCACCGCACGAATTCGGGCAAGCAGTTCTTGAGTAGAAAAAGGCTTGGTAATGTAGTCGTCAGCACCAGCATCAAGACCAGCCACTTTGTCGGGCTCGTCTCCACGCGCAGTCAACATCAAAATAGGTGTGAGTTTGGTGCGTGGGTCAGAACGCCAGCGTTTGGCTAGAACCAATCCGCTTTGTCCGGGCAACATCCAATCTAGCAATATGACGTCAGGCAGAACATCATCAATCGCTGCTTGGGCAGCGTCACCATCTTCAGCCAAAACAGCCAACATACCGTGGTGGCGTAAATTGACAGAAATGAGCTCGGCTATTGCCTTTTCATCTTCGACCACCAATACGCGGGGAATTTTCATACCGGTGGATCAATTACTCGTATTCATGGCGGCTTCAATGTCCGCTAGTGGCGTATGGCGAACGTCTTCGCCCTTAACAATGTAAATGATGAATTCAGCGATGTTTTTGGAATGGTCGCCAATACGCTCAATCGCTTTTGCGATGAATAGCAGATCCAAGCTGGCGGAAATCGTGCGCGGGTCTTCCATCATATAAGTGATGAGTTTGCGAACAAAACCATCGAACTCTTGATCGATCATGTCGTCTTCGCGCAAGATGGCAACCGCGGTTTGCACATCTAATCGAGCAAAAGAGTCAAGGGCTTTGCGCAGGAGGCCAGAAGCAAGTTCGCCGCACACGCGCAAATCGGACGAAGGCAAAGCACGGGGTGCAACGCCATCAATGATGGATTTCACCATGCGAGCGATTTTCGCTGCCTCATCTCCCACGCGCTCTAAATTAGCAGTTGTTTTGGACATAGCCACCAGCAAACGCAGGTCACGGGCAGTAGGCTGGCGGCGACTGATCACCGAAGCGATTTCGCGGTCAATTTCCACTTCCAATGCATTGACACGGTTTTCTGTGACCAGCACATCGTCCGCCACCTCAACGCTGAAGTTAGAAAGCGCGTAGATCGCTTGACGGATTTGCGACTCAACTAAACCACCAATCTCCATGACATTGGTAGAGATTTGATTGAGNNTTTTAGCCGAAACGGCCAGTAATGTAATCTTCTGTTGCAGTCTTGGTGGGCTTAAAGAAAATCTGTTCAGTTTCACCAAACTCAATCAACTCACCCAAGTACATATAGGCTGTGAAGTCGCTGACGCGCGCAGCTTGCTGCATGTTGTGGGTCACGATGGCGATTGTGTAGTCCGACTTTAATTCATTCACAAGCTCTTCCACTTTGCCTGTAGAAATAGGGTCCAACGCAGAGGTTGGCTCGTCGAGCAAAAGAACTGAAGGCTTCACAGCAACGCTGCGCGCAATACACAAACGCTGTTGCTGTCCCCCGGAGAGAGACAGGCCATTTTGTCCCAGCTTGTCTTTCACTTCAGTCCACAGAGCAGCCTTTGACAAGGCCCACTCCACACGCTCATCCATCTCGCTATCGCTGAGGGTTTCGTATAGACGCACACCGAAAGCAATGTTGTCGTAAATCGTCATGGGGAACGGAGTCGGCTTTTGGAAAACCATACCAACACGCGCTCTCAAGAGATTCAAGTCTTGGCTTTTATCTAGTATGTTTTGTCCATACAAGTTGATTTCACCTTCTGCACGTTGCCCAGGGTAGAGGCTGTACATGCGATTGAGGGTGCGCAACAAGGTGGACTTACCGCAACCTGAAGGACCGATGAAAGCCGTCACTTTTCGCTCAGCAATATTCATGGACACATTTTTAAGTCCTTGGAACTTGCCGTAAAAGAAGTTAAGGTTTTTAACTTCAATGGCGTTTTTGTGTTCTGTCGTTTGGTTCATAGTGATTCCAATATTTCGTGAATAAATAGACGATCCAAGTGCTTCAATGCACTTTGTCTCTAAAAACAACCCGTGCCAAGATATTCAAAATTAAGACAGTCATCGTGATCAATAAAGCCCCAGCCCAAGCCAAACGGACCCAATTTTCATAGGGACTCATAGCGAATTGGAAAATCACCACAGGCAAATTGGCCATGGGTGCTCCCATATTGGTACTGAAGAACTGGTTATTGAGTGCGGTAAAGAGCAAGGGTGCGGTCTCTCCACTGATGCGTGCAACTGCCAACAAAATACCCGTCATAACGCCGCTCTTGGCAGCACGTAGAGTCACCATCGTTGACACTTTCCAGCGTGGAGCACCCAATGCAAAAGCAGCTTCACGCAAGCTGCCAGGCACCAAGCGCAACATATTCTCAGTAGTGCGCATCACCACAGGAATAGCAATCAACGACAAGGCCATGCTGCCCGCGTATCCCGAGAAATTACCAACTGTGGATACAGCGATGGCATAGACAAATAATCCCAACACAATGGAGGGCGCAGACAACATGATGTCGGTGACAAAGCGCGTGAGTTCTGCAGTTTTACTTTCGTCACCGAATTCTGTCAAATAAATACCTGCCAGTATGCCCACGGGTGTGGATACCAAAACCGTTAAACCCACGATCATCAAGCTACCCACAATGGCATTACGCAAGCCACCCCCTTCGGTTCCAGGGGCTGGGGTATCGTGGGTGAATAAATTTAAGTCCAGTGCGGACAGTCCATTTGAAAACAGGACGTACAAGATCCAAATCAGTACCGTCAAGCCAACGGCCATGGCAGACATGGACAAAGCCAAACCAATACGGCTAGCGATTCGTCTTTTTGTATAAAGGTTGTTGTCAATTTGCATGATGCGCTTTCAAGAACCTTTGGCTTTTTCAGCACGGTTGATCATTGCTTTCGCAGCGGCTAAAACAAAAAAAGTGATGACAAATAGCAAGAAACCCAGAGCAAACAGAGTCGAGAAATGCAGGCCTTCTGCTTCACCGAATTCGTTGGCCAAGACGGAGGCAATCGAGGTGCCAGGGGAAAACAAAGAGGTTGGCATACGGTTCGCGTTACCAATCACAAAAGTCACCGCCATGGTTTCGCCTAGCGCACGACCCAGACCCAACATGACTCCGCCGATCACACCTTTTTGTGTGTATGGCAAAACGACTTGTCTAACAACTTCCCACGTTGTACAGCCCAAGCCGTAGGCAGATTCACGAAGAATTGCCGGAGTAATTTCAAATACATCGCGCATCACGGCTGCGACAAATGGCAACACCATAAAAGCCAACACAATACCTGCGGCCAAAATACCAATGCCGTTTGTGGCCCCGCCGAACAAGAAACCGATTAACGGCATGCCCCCTAACAAGGCCTTCACTGGCACTTGGATGAAGTTTGCAAATAAGGGGGCAAATACAAACAAACCGAACATGCCGTAAATAATGGAAGGCACGGCTGCTAGTAACTCAATGGATGTGCCCAAAGGTCTGCGCAACCAAGCGGGACAAGTCTCGGTTAGAAATACGGCTACGCCAAACGCCAATGGAACGGCCAGCACCATGGCAATCGCCGCGCTAGCAATTGTGCCCACTATAGCAATGGCACCACCAAAGTCTTGGTTGATGACGTCCCACTCGATACGCCAAATAAATTGAAGTCCAAATTTTTGAAAGGTAGGCCAAGCATTGATGAACAGGGAAATAATAATCCCAAGTAGAGCAACCAGCACTAAAAGAGAAAAACCTTGGGTAACTCTATGGAAAAAGAAGTCCTGTAGGCGCTGTTTTTTTGCAATCATCACCATGTCATCGCTGACAAGTTGGCCACCATCCATGGAGGTACTAGACATATTCATTTCGATTTCCTCGCTAACTGAAAAAATCCGTCGGTACACATAAGAACCGACGGATTTTTTGAGAGCTAATTAAATTATTTTTGAATTTGCGAGAAGACGCGGCTACGAATTTGATCTGTCAACTTGTCTGGCAGTGGTACATAGTCTAAGTCTTCAGCCATTTTCTTACCGTTCTTGAAAGACCAATCGAAGAACTTCAAAGCTTCTGCAGATGCTGCTTTGTCTGTCGGCTCTTTGTACATCAAAATGAATGATGCAGTGCTGATGGGCCAGCTGTCAGCGCCCTTAGCGTTGACCATAGAGATGCCCATGCCTGGAACGCTGAACCAGTCGGCGCCGGACGCAGCAGAAGCAAAGGTTTTGTCATCAGGTGCAACGTACTTGCCATCGGCATTGAGCATTTGCATAAAGGTCATGTTGTTCTTTTTCACGTAGGCATATTCCACGTAGCCAATAGCACCTTTGACACGTGTCACGTTAGCGGCTACGCCTTCGTTACCTTTACCGCCGACAGATGAGGCTGCAGGCCACTTGACAGAAGCACCCTTGCCCACTTTGTCGCTGAATTCTTTGCTAACAGCAGATAGATAGTCGGTGAAGTTGAAGGTGGTACCAGAACCATCGGCGCGGTGTACCACAGTGATTTCAAGGTCAGGCAATTTTTTACCTGGGTTCAATGCAGCAATCTTGGCGTCATTCCATTTGGTGATGTTGCCAATGAAAATATCAGCCAATACGGGACCAGAGATACGCAATTCACCAGGCTTGATACCGTCGATATTCAAAACAGGGACTGTTCCACCAATGATGGCAGGAAACTGAACCATTCCGTCTTTGGCTAAGTCGTCACCAGAGACTGGGGCATCTGTTGCACCAAAAGTCACGGTCTTAGCTTTGATTTGGCGAATACCACCAGAAGAACCGATAGATTGGTAATTCAAACCATTGCCTGTGGCCGCTTTGTAAGCCTCAGCCCACTTGGCATAAATGGGGAATGGGAAAGTAGCGCCTGCACCAGTGATGTCGGCAGCAAATGCAGAACCGATGGCCATAGAAGCGATTGCAGACAGTGCAAGGGTTTTTACGAAGTTGCGTTTGGTGTTCACATTAGTCCTTGAGTGGTTAACAACAAAACGACTGTATGGCGGCTGTGTGACAGTGATATGACACTAAAATTAATACCTAAATTCTAAAAAAAGCATTCCGAAAAACAGTCGCCATCTTGCTCAAAACCCGCGGTGAATTTATAAGTAGGCTCTTCAGCAAGAAAAGTAATTAAAAAGAAGACAAGGCCAATCTGCACGCAAAGCAGACTGGCGAGACGCATGTTCATTGCACTATTGCAAAGTAGCCGCGATGCGCTGGGCACAAGCCTCTGCTTGGGAAGGGTCACGCGCCTCCACCATGACGCGTACCAAAGGCTCTGTACCGCTGGCGCGGATCAATACACGGCCTGTTTGTCCCAACTCTGTTTCTACTTTTTGCGTCTCTTGCTTTAAAAGCGCGTTTTCCTGCCATTTTTGGTCGGGGCGTAAACGCACATTGATCAAGGTTTGTGGAAAGAGAGTGACATCCGACAACAACTCAGCCATCGTGCGCCCACTGCGCACACAGGTTTGCAAAACTTGCAATGCACTTACCAAACCATCGCCTGTAGTGTGTTTGTCTAACACTAGCAAATGACCTGAACCTTCGCCGCCCAAAATCCATTGCTGCTTCTCTAGCTCTTCCAACACGTAACGGTCACCTACCTTGCTACGCACAAAAGCGATACCGCGTTTTTGTAGGGCGAGTTCAACCGCCATATTGGTCATCAAGGTGCCGACTACGCCTTGGATTTTTTCTCCCTGGCGCAATCTGTCATCGACCATCAAATACAACAACTCGTCGCCGTTAAAAAGGCGTCCGCTGGCATCGACCAACTGCAATCTATCAGCGTCGCCATCCAATGCAATTCCGTAATCTGCTTGGTTGGCTTTGACGGCTCTTACCAAAGCATCGGGATGGGTAGCACCAACGTCTTGATTGATATTTAAACCATCAGGCGCGCAGCCTATGGCGATAACCTCAGCCCCTAATTCATGGAACACTTTGGGTGCGATGTGATAAGCCGCGCCGTGGGCCGCATCGACAACGATCCTGAGGCCTTTGAGTGTGAGTTCGTTTGAAAAAGCGCTTTTACAAAACTCGATGTAGCGACCTGCTGCATCGTCAAGACGCTTGGCTTTACCAAGATTGGCAGAGTCTGCCCAGACAGGCGCTTCGTCTAGAGCAGCCTCGACATCCAATTCCCACGCATCGCTTAGCTTGGTTCCTTGCGCACTGAAAAATTTAATGCCGTTATCGTGATAAGGGTTGTGGCTAGCACTGATCACAACGCCTAAGCTGGCGCGTTGTGCGCGCGTTAAGTAGGCAACGCCTGGAGTTGGCAAGGGCCCTAACAAAAC
>DDYJ01000154.1:23462-30013 GCA_002347905.1 Comamonadaceae bacterium UBA2237
AACAAAATCTGCAGTGATGGGCGACTGGCCAACTCTTCCACGAATGCCATCTGTTCCAAAATATTTACGTGTCATGTTTTTGTCTGTGCTTTCTTTTATTTGTTTTATTTGTTTTATTTGTATCACTTGCAATTCTCTTATTCTTGCAAAGTGCTCGTACTTGATCGCGCGTGTTGCCAAATTGTTAGCGCTTGAACTGTAGCCTCTACATCGTGCACACGCACCACCTGCGCACCTCTCTCAACCGCTAACAATGCAGCCGCAACACTGGGTACTAGACGATCTCCCACCTCGCACCCCGTCACAGTACCCAAAGATGACTTACGAGACCAACCCACTAGCAAGGGATAGCCCAAGGAGGACAGTTGCTTTTGGTGAGCAAGTAATTCGAAATTTTGTGCCACTGTTTTGCCGAAACCAACCCCGGGGTCTAGGGCAATGCGGTCTTTAGAAACGCCGCGTTCCATTAAAGCTTGCGCGCGGTCTTGAAGAAACGCGATAACTGCGGGGATAGCCAAACCTTCCATAGGATGCATCTGCATGTCCTGTGGTTGCGCATGCATGTGCATCAAACAGACCCCACAACCAGTGTGCTTAGACACCACGTCCAAAGCACCTTTTTGTCGTAAAGCCCAAATATCGTTGATGATGTCAGCTCCAGCGTCCAGCGCGGCTTGCATGACTTGCGGTTTATAGGTGTCCACCGATGTCGGAACGTTCAAACGCACCGCCTCCTTCACCACAGGCACAACTCTTTGCAACTCTTCTTCTAAAGAAACCGGTTGTGCGCCAGGCCTAGTGGATTCACCACCGATATCCAAAATATGCGCGCCTTGCTTAAGTAATAACTCGCAATGCTTCAAAGCAGATGTCAGATTGGCATGCTGGCTGCCATCCGAGAAAGAGTCTGGCGTGACATTGACGATGCCCATCACCTGAGGCGTGGCTAGATCTATCTCAAATCGGGATGTTTTCCAAAGCATTTTTGTATCAACAAAAACGGGGCATGCGCCCCGTTGATTTGTATTTCCTACTAGGCCGATTAGGCTGCGTTGGGAGCCGGCTCAATCACTGGTGGCGCACCGCCACTGTCAGGGCCAGAAGATGGTGTTTTAGGCGTCCAGTCTTTTGGTGGACGTGGTTCCTTGCCAGCCATGATGTCGTCAATTTGCTCTTTGTCAATGGTTTCCCATTCCAACAAGGCCTTAGCCATGGTGTGCATCTTGTCGGCGTTTTCTTCAATTAAGCGACGTGCTAGCGCATATTGCATATCGATGATGCGCCGAACTTCGGTATCAACTTTTTGCATTGTCGCTTCGCTCATATTGGTGGTCTTGGTCACAGAACGTCCCAAGAAAACTTCGCCTTCGTTTTCGGCGTAGACCATGGGACCCAAGGCATCAGTCATACCGTAGCGGGTCACCATGTCACGGGCAATAGAAGTGGCGCGTTCGAAGTCGTTGCTGGCACCCGTGGTCATTTGGTTCATAAAGACTTCTTCAGCGATACGGCCACCAAATAACATGCTGATTTGGTTAAGCATGTAATCTCGGTCGTAGCTGTAGCGGTCTTTTTCAGGCAGGCTCATCGTCACGCCTAAAGCACGGCCACGCGGAATGATGGTGACTTTGTGAACAGGGTCGCACTTGGGCAGCAATTTTCCAATCAAAGCGTGTCCGGACTCGTGATACGCCGTGTTACGACGCTCCTCCTCAGGCATGACCATGCTCTTGCGCTCAGGGCCCATCAAGATTTTGTCTTTGGCCTTTTCGAAGTCGACCATTTCAACCACGCGGGCATTGCGACGCGCGGCCATCAAGGCGGCTTCGTTACACAAGTTCGCCAAATCTGCTCCGCTCATACCAGGCGTGCCACGGGCGATAACGGCAGGCGCCACGTCTTGTCCGATCGGCACTTTGCGCATGTGCACATTCAAAATTTGCTCGCGACCGCGTATATCGGGCAGCGTGACATAGACCTGACGGTCGAATCGGCCGGGACGCAACAAGGCGGAGTCCAAAATATCGGGGCGATTGGTCGCAGCGACCACGATCACGCCGAGATTGGTTTCAAAGCCATCCATCTCGACCAACATTTGGTTCAAGGTTTGCTCACGCTCATCATTACCGCCACCTAAACCAGCGCCACGCTGGCGACCCACTGCGTCGATCTCGTCGATGAAGATGATGCAAGGTGCGTTTTTCTTGGCGTTTTCAAACATGTCACGCACACGGGCAGCACCCACGCCGACAAACATCTCAACGAAGTCTGAACCGGAAATACTAAAGAAGGGAACTTTGGCTTCGCCAGCAATGCCTTTGGCCAACAAAGTTTTACCAGTACCGGGAGGGCCGACCAACAAAAGACCACGTGGAATACGACCACCCAGCTTTTGGAAGCGTTGTGGGTCTTTCAGGAAATCGACCACTTCTTTGACTTCTTCTTTGGCCTCGTCGCAACCTGCTACGTCGGCAAAGGTAACTGCATTGTTGTTTTCGTCCAGCATACGGGCTTTGCTCTTACCAAAGCTAAACGCCCCGCCTTTACCCCCACCTTGCATCTGACGCATAAAGTAAACCCAAACGCCTATGAGCAACAGCATAGGCCCCCAACTGACTAGCAAGGTCATGATGAGCGAGCCTTCTTCACGGGGCTTGACGTCAAACTTCACGCCATTGGCAATCAGGTCACCGACCAAGCCACGGTCAAGATAGGTGGCAGTGGTTTTGATTTTGCGCTCGTCGTTTGTAGTGGCAACGATTTCGGTTCCGCCTTGGCCCTCTTGGATGGTGGCAGTTTTGATGCGCTTGGCTCGAACCTCTTCTAGGAAGTCGGAGTAACCCAAATATCCAGAGCTTGCACCAGGGCGTGTTTCAAATTGTTTGAATACGGTAAAGAGCACCAAGGCGATTACCAACCAAACAGCAACTTTTGAGAACCATTGATTATTCAATGTGGGCTCCGAAATAAAAGAAAAAAGAACAAAAGATAGATGGGAGCCATTTTAGGCCTTTCAACCCAAGGAAACTCTTTATTTGCAAAAGAGCCACACAGGGTCAAGGGTTAGCGATATTTCGGTGTTTCAGGCCGATTCCGACCAAAAAGGTCTCGCTAGACTTGTCTCGGCTGGCTTTTGGCTTGATGGGCTTGACCACATGGAAGCTTTCTTTGAACAACTTTACCAACTGGCTGTAACCACTGCCGTGGAACATTTTGACCACCAAAGCGCCCCCGTCTTTGAGATGTTTTTGTGAGAATTCCAAGCCCAATTCAACCAAATGGGCGATGCGTGCAGCATCGGCTGATTCGATTCCAGACAAATTGGGGGCCATATCAGACACCACCACATCCACCATACGGCCTTGCAAAGCGGTTTCTAACTCGGCCAAAACCGAGGGTTCGCGAAAATCTCCGTGGATAAACTGCACGCCCTCGACAGGCTCCATGGGCAATATGTCGACAGCAATGATGGTGCCGTTCAAAGCCCCCACCGCCGCACCTTCTGGTGATAAGCGGCGACGCACGTACTGGCTCCAAGCGCCAGGTGTAGAGCCCAAGTCAACTACCACATAACCAGGCTTGATCAAGCCCAGTTGCTCATCGATTTCTTTGAGTTTGTAGGCGGCACGAGCTCGGTAGCCGTCTTTTTTGGCCAATTTGACATACGGGTCGTTGACGTGGTCGTTGAGCCACGATTTATTGACCTTCTTGCTTTGTGTTTTAACTTTCAACGCGACCCTTAAACGAGGGCGGATAATACCGCCATGCCAGCTATACAACTCACGCCTGCACAACGCAAGGCACACCGCTCTGACGCCCACCACTTAGACCCCGTGGTCATGGTCGGCAACGACGGACTTACCCCCGCTATTCTCAAAGAAGCCAATATGGCACTCGACGCCCATGGCTTGATCAAAATTCGTGTCTTGGGTGATGATCGCCTCAAACGCGAGGAAATGTTCTCGGCATTGGCGGATCAGCTCAACGCAGCACCCATTCAACATATCGGCAAGCTTTTTGTGTTGTGGCGCCCAGTCGCTGATAAAACAGACACCCCGAACGAAGACCGCATGCCTGGCCCGCGCGATGTCAAAGTATTGAAGTACAGCAAGCGCGGTGGCCAAAGACCTGAGGTCAAAACCTTGAGGGTTCTGGGCAACCAGCGCTTGACGTCTGGCGGGCAGATCAAGCGCGCCAAACCCAAAAAGACTTCCTTGAAAAAAAGGTCTTTGGGTTAATCCTCTTTGAACTTAGCGGTAGTGCACCGCCACTACCTCGTAGCTCTTTTCACCTCCAGGCGCCACCACCACAGCCACATCGCCCTCTTCTTTGCCAATCAAGGCACGGGCAATGGGGCTACTGATATTGATCAAACCTAGTTTGAGATCGGCTTCATCTTCACCGACGATTTGGTAAGTGACTTTTTCGCCAGAGGTTTCCTCTTCTAGTTCGACAGTTGCGCCGAAAACCACGCGCCCACCAGCATCGACTTCAGAGGGGTCAATCACTTGGGCCGCTGACAGCTTNNGCGCGGGCTTCAGCAATCGCGTTGATCACCGCGGGTCGCTCTATGGTCTTGAGTTTGTGCAACTCGTCTTTGAGCTTTTCAGCACCACGTTTGGTAATTGGAATAGTCGCCATCAATTTCTTTCTTATGCGCTCAGTTGTGCATGCATGTCTTGGACGGAGATTACCCCTAAGTTGTCCATGTACTTCATCCCCTCGACCGCCGCCTCAGCGCCAGCGATAGTCGTGAAAGTCGTGACCCGATTGAGCAATGCAGACGTACGAATGTAACGGGAGTCGGTAATCGCATTGCGACGTTCTTCGACCGTGTTGATCACCAAAATCACCTCGTTGTTTTTGATCATATCCACGATGTGCGGGCGCCCTTCAGCCACTTTGTTGATCGTGGCGCAAGTCACGCCAGCTTCTTGTATGGCTAGAGCCGTACCCTTGGTCGCCACCAACTCGAAGCCTTGGGTGGTCAGTTGACGCGCGACTTCGATCACGCGGGGTTTGTCATTGTTTTTGACGGACAAAAATACTTTGCCAGCCGAGGAGCCATCTGACTTCTTGGGTCTGGGTAGTTTGGTACCCGCACCCAATTGGCTTTTCACAAAGGCCTCGCCAAAGGTTTTACCGACACCCATCACCTCGCCCGTAGACTTCATCTCGGGGCCCAAGATGGTGTCTACGCCTGGGAACTTCACAAAGGGGAATACCGCTTCTTTCACGCTGAAATAGGGAGGCGTCACTTCATTTTTAATGCCTTGCGATGCCAAGGTTTGCCCTGCCATGCAACGCGCCGCCACTTTGGCCAGTTGGATACCCGTCGCTTTTGACACAAAGGGCACAGTGCGCGAAGCGCGTGGGTTGACTTCCAACACATAGACAACGTCCTGCCCTTGGTCTTGTTGAATAGCGAACTGCACATTCATCAAACCGACCACGTTCAAAGCCTCGGCCATAGCTGCTGACTGGCGTTTTAGTTCGTTGACCGTTTCTGAAGACAATGAATAAGGTGGCAAAGAGCAGGCCGAGTCACCACTGTGGACACCCGCTTGCTCGATGTGCTCCATCACGCCACCGATAAAGGTTTTGCCTTCAGGATCGCGCAAACAGTCGACATCGCATTCGATGGCGTCATTCAAAAAGCGGTCCAGCAAAACAGGCGAGTCGTTCGAGACCTTCACGGCCTCGCGCATATAGCGCTCCAAATCGCGTTGCTCGTGGACGATTTCCATCGCGCGGCCACCGAGCACATAGCTCGGACGCACCACCAAGGGGTACCCCAAAGCAGACGCCTTCTCCAAAGCCTCTTCTTCAGTGCGTGCAGTGGCATTTGGCGGCTGGCGCAAGCCCAAACCTTGCAAAAGCTTTTGGAAGCGTTCACGGTCTTCGGCGGCGTCGATCATGTCAGGGCTGGTGCCAATAATGGGCACGCCGGCGGATTCAAGCCCGAGCGCGAGTTTTAAAGGTGTTTGGCCACCGTACTGCACGATCACGCCGAGCGGTTTTTCTTTGTCGACGATTTCAAGAACGTCTTCCAAGGTCAAAGGCTCGAAATAAAGACGGTCGGAGGTGTCGTAATCAGTAGAGACAGTCTCGGGGTTGCAATTGACCATGATGGTCTCGTAGCCGTCTTCGCGCATCGCCAAAGCGGCGTGGACGCAGCAATAGTCAAATTCAATGCCTTGTCCAATGCGGTTGGGCCCGCCGCCGAGCACCATGACTTTTTTCTTATCGGTGGGTTGCGCCTCGCACTCCTCTCCATAGGTGGAGTACATATAGGCGGTGTCGGTCGAAAACTCTGCCGCGCAGGTGTCTACCCGTTTGAAAACAGGACGGATATTGGCCGCGTGTCTTTGGGCGCGAACAGCTGCTTCTGTTGTTTTCAGCAACTTCGCCAAACGGCGGTCTGAAAAACCCTTGCGCTTCAACGCGCGCAGCTCAGTGGCAGAAATTTTGTCGAGAGAAGTCGTCTCTAACTCCAACTCAATTTTGACGATTTCTTCAATTTGCACCAAGAACCAAGGATCGATTTTGGT
>DDYJ01000154.1:30156-30355 GCA_002347905.1 Comamonadaceae bacterium UBA2237
TCGTTACGCAACTCGTCCAAGGTGTAGCCAATCGCCAACTTGGCTGCGACTTTGGCAATCGGAAATCCTGTCGCCTTAGAAGCCAAAGCTGACGAGCGCGACACGCGCGGGTTCATCTCGATCACGATCATGCGACCATCTTTGGGATTGACCGAGAACTGCACGTTGGAGCCGCCCGTGTCGACGCCAATTTCACGCA
>DDYJ01000154.1:30549-31025 GCA_002347905.1 Comamonadaceae bacterium UBA2237
AGCGTGAAGCTAGGACGAATAACCGTAGGAAACCCGACCGTGCGTTGCACATCCCAAGCTTCTTCCATGCTGTGGGCAATGCCGGAGCGGGCTGAACCCAGACCAATTTTGGTCATCGCGTCTTTGAACTTCAGACGGTCTTCGGCTTTGTCGATCGCTTCGGGCGTGGCGCCAATCAATTCGACTTTGTATTTGTCGAGCACGCCGTTACGCCACAAGTCCAAGGCACAGTTGAGCGCGGTTTGTCCGCCCATGGTGGGCAATATCGCATCGGGCCGTTCTTTGGCAATGATCTTCTCAACCGTTTGCCAAGTGATGGGCTCGATATAGGTGACGTCTGCCGTAGCGGGGTCGGTCATGATCGTCGCGGGGTTGCTGTTGATCAAGATGACTTTGTAGCCCTCTTCGCGCAGGGCTTTGCAGGCTTGCACGCCCGAATAATCGAACTCGCAAGCTTGGCCAATCACGATGGGGCC
>DDYJ01000147.1 GCA_002347905.1 Comamonadaceae bacterium UBA2237
CGGGTGGAGCTTTGAATGGCATAAGTTTGTACAACTCAGCCATACGTGGGGACACCACCATCGCATCAATGCGTGTGCCGTTGTGTTGAATCTGCAGACCTAGCGGATTTTTAGTAGAACCGCGTTCGACTTGCGCCGTAAAAGGTTGTCCATTGACTGTGCCTTGGATCGCCACATCGTTGATACGCGACTCGCTAGCAATCGCATAGTTTTTGCCGTTGACCTTGATGATGGCGGTGCCGTGGCGACCCATCGAATCGTCTACCTCTACTTGCGTGTGGCGGTGATCACCTTTGGAGTCGAGGGTAATGATGGTGTAAGCCTGACCGACCTTCACGTCATAGCCTGGTAACTGGCCGCTCAAACCTGCAGCACGCTCGCGTGAGCGACGACGCACAAAGGCAGCCAAGGCGATGAGAAAGTCAGGGTCTTGGTGCGTGACATCTTCAGCGCGGAACCCATGGGCATATTGCTCCGCAATAAAGCCCGTGTTGAATTCACCAGACACAAAACGTGGATGCGCCAGCAAGGCAGATTGGAATGGAATGTTGGAACTGATGCCGCGAATCACGAATGCATTCAAAGCTTCGCGCATTTTGGCGATGGCGTCATTGCGGTCACGCCCGTGCACGATGAGCTTAGCGATCATCGAGTCGTAGAACATCGGAATCTCGCCGCCCTCTTGCACGCCGGTGTCTACACGCACACCAAGTAGTTGCTCGGTGTTACCTTGGAACATCGTGGGCTCGGGCGGATGGAAGCGCACTAGGCGCCCCGTAGATGGCAAGAAATTACGAAAAGGGTCTTCCGCATTGATACGGCACTCGATCGCCCAGCCGTTGCGTTGCACATCTTCTTGCTTCAATGTGAGTGGCTCGCCCGCTGCAATGCGGATCATCCACTCCACCAAGTCCAAACCAGTAATGCATTCGGTCACTGGATGTTCCACCTGCAAGCGGGTGTTCATCTCGAGGAAATAAAAACTTTGGTCTTTGCCGACCACAAACTCTACCGTGCCTGCACTCTGGTATTTCACCGCTTTGGCCAAAGCCACCGCTTGTTCACCCATGGCTTTGCGGGTTTCATCGCTGATGAAGGGCGATGGCGCCTCTTCAATCACCTTTTGGTGACGGCGTTGAATAGAGCACTCACGCTCGTTTAAATACAGCACATGTCCTTGCGAGTCGCCAATCAACTGGATTTCAATGTGGCGTGGTTCTTCGACAAACTTTTCAATAAAGACACGGTCATCGCCAAAGCTATTGCGTGCCTCGTTACGGCAACTGGTGAAGCCTTCTAATGCCTCTTTGTCGTTATAGGCCACGCGCAAACCTTTACCACCGCCACCGGCGCTGGCTTTGATCATCACGGGGTAGCCAATGCCTTTGGCAATCTCCACCGCTTTCTCAGGTGTTTCGATCGCATCGTTCACACCGGGAATGCAGTTGACCCCAGCTTTTTGTGCCAGCTTTTTAGAGGCAATCTTGTCACCCATGGCCGCTATGGAGTGGTGTTTTGGGCCTATGAAAACAATGCCTGACTCTTCGCAGTGCTTGGAGAAGTCTGCGTTCTCACTCAAAAACCCATAACCAGGGTGAACCGCTTCGGCTCCCGTTTGTTTGGCAGCTGCGATGATTTTGTCGGCTACCAAATAGGACTCGCGAGAGGCTGCGGGCCCAATGCAGACCGCCTCATCAGCCATCGCCACATGGCGGGCTTCTTTGTCGGCCTCCGAGTAAACAGCCACCGTCTGTATTCCCATTTTGCGAGCTGTAGCCATGACACGGCAGGCGATTTCGCCGCGGTTGGCGATGAGTATTTTTTTAAACATGTNNTTTTTGTCTTTGAGCATGACCAAGGAGCGGCAAATGCGCTTACGTGTTTCGTGAGGTTGGATAACGTCGTCGATAAAGCCGCGTGCACCAGCCACAAAGGGGTTGGCAAATCGCGCTTTGTATTCGGCTTCTTTGGCGGCGATTTTTGCGGGGTCGCCCTTGTCTTCACGGAAGATGATTTCCACCGCACCTTTGGCCCCCATCACGGCAATCTCCGCATTGGGCCATGCAAAGTTCACATCGCCGCGCAGATGTTTGGAGGCCATCACGTCATACGCACCGCCATAGGCTTTGCGTGTGATGACAGTTATTTTGGGCACGGTGCATTCGGCATAGGCATACAGCAACTTGGCGCCGTGCTTGATGATGCCACCGAACTCTTGGCTGGTACCAGGCATGAAACCAGGCACGTCGACAAAGGTGATGACGGGCACATTGAAGGCATCGCAAAAACGCACAAAGCGAGCCGCTTTGATAGAGCTCTTGATATCTAGACACCCTGCCAAGACCAAAGGTTGGTTGGCGACGATACCGACGGTTTGTCCGTCCATACGCGCAAAGCCAATCAAGATGTTTTGTGCATAGTCGGGTTGCAATTCCAAGAAGTCGCCGTCGTCAACGGTTTTGACGATCAGCTCTCGCATGTCGTAAGGTTTGTTGGGGTTCTCGGGAACCAGCGTGTCTAGGCTGGTGTCCATACGGTCCGTGGGATCACCACTTTTACGCACCGGCGCTTTTTCGCGGTTATTGAGCGGGAGGTAGTTGTAGAGGCGGCGCAGCATGAGCAAGGCTTCCACATCGTTGTTAAACGCCATATCTGCCACACCGCTCTTGGTGGTGTGGGTGATGGCGCCCCCGAGTTCTTCGGCACTTACCTCTTCGTGCGTAACGGTCTTGACCACTTCAGGGCCAGTGACAAACATGTAGGAGCTGTCTTTCACCATGAAGATGAAGTCGGTCAAGGCGGGTGAATACACCGCACCGCCAGCCGACGGCCCCATGATCAAACTGATTTGCGGCACCACCCCGCTGGCCATGACATTGCTTTGGAACACCTCTGCGTAACCACCCAAAGAGGCCACACCCTCTTGGATACGCGCACCACCTGAATCGTTCAATCCAATCACGGGCGCACCGACTTTCATGGCTTGGTCCATGATTTTGCAAATCTTCTCGGCATGCGTTTCCGACAAAGCGCCACCATATACGGTGAAGTCTTGGCTATAGACAAACACCAATCGTCCGTTGATCATGCCGTAGCCTGTGACGACGCCGTCGCCTGGAATCTTTTGATCTGCCATACCGAAGTCTGTGCAACGGTGTTCAACAAACATGTCCCACTCTTCAAAGGTACCTTCGTCTAACAAGACTTCGATGCGTTCGCGCGCCGTCAGCTTGCCTTTGGCGTGTTGGGCATCGATGCGTTTTTGGCCACCGCCCAAGCGAGCGGCTGCGCGCTTTTCTTCTAGTTGTTCAAGGATGTCTTGCATGGTTTCTTTACTCCGGTCTCAATTTTGGAATTCCTGTTTCGTTGCAGGATGAAAATCTGTGGGGGTTTTTCATAGCGAATCACCCGACCCATTGGTGCTCGTGACATGGGCCATCGCAAGGAGTTGTCTGGCCGCTGTCGAGGGAGCCAATTGCCCCGAGATCACTTGCTCGCAGACGCTAGCCAACACGGCTTGGACTTGCGGCTGTAAACGGAAATTGTGTTTCAGCCCTGCTTCTATGCGCTCCCACATCCAAGACAGTGATTGGTTTTGTCGGCGCGACGCAAAGCGGCCGTTGGCCATTTGGAGTTTTTTAAATTCGCTAGCAGCATTCCAAAACGCATCGATGCCTTGGCCCAGGAGCGCGCTGAGTTGCACCACTTGGGGGTGCCAGCTGGTGGTGTCATGGTGTTGGTTTTGCGGGTTGCCATGCAAACCCAGCAAACGTAAAGCGCTGGTAATTTGCGCTTGGGCACGCGTCGCAGCCGCGCTGTCGATATCGGCTTTGTTGATCACCACCAAATCTGCCAACTCCATCACGCCTTTTTTGATCGCTTGCAAATCGTCACCGGCATTGGGCAGTTGCATCAAACAAAACATATCGGTCATATTGGCCACTGCGGTTTCAGATTGGCCAACGCCAACCGTTTCCACAATCACTACGTCATAGCCTGCTGCTTCACAGACCAACATGCATTCACGGGTTTTTTCCGCTACACCACCCAAGGTACCACTAGCTGGACTCGGACGGATATAGGCTTGTGGATGAACTGACAAATGCTCCATGCGGGTTTTGTCGCCCAAGATGGATCCGCCAGACACGCTCGATGAAGGATCAACCGCCAACACCGCCACGCGGTGACCTTTGCTGATAAGAAAAAGGCCCAGGGCTTCAATGAAGGTTGACTTACCCACCCCCGGCACACCGCTGATGCCCAAACGAAACGACTTGCCACTATGGGGCAAAACAGCTGTTAACAAAGCATCGGCTAACACGCGGTGGTCGTTGCGGGTGGACTCCAACAAAGTGATCGCCTTGGCCATGGCACGGCGTTGCTCGGCGGGGTCGCCGTGGCGCAAGGCTTGCAACAGTTGAGCGGGATCTTGCACAGGCATCAGAGAACTTCAAACATGCGGCCGTTGCAATCCATTAA
>DDYJ01000068.1:0-4794 GCA_002347905.1 Comamonadaceae bacterium UBA2237
ATTGGGAGCAGGAATTCACGCAGTTGCGTCCGATGAAAAGACGTGGCAACCGACGTTATTACCAACACCATGAAGTGCTGATGATTCGCCGCATTCGCGATCTTTTGTACGACCAAGGATTCACGATCAGTGGTGCGCGCAACAAACTTCAAGAATTGGTACAAGGCGAACGTGACAAACGCCGTGCAGAAGAAGGTGAGATTGAATTCGATGCCAATGGCGTGAAAGAGCCCTTTGATATGCCTGCCGCTTTAGAAACAAGTAAAAGTATTTTGGTGTTTCAACCGAGCAATGAAAGCGTNNTCGGCGTGTAGCGCAGCCTGGTAGCGCACTTGCATGGGGTGCAAGGGGTCGCGAGTTCGAATCCCGCCACGCCGACCAAAACCAAAAGGGTTAGCAGCATTTGTTGCTAACCCTTTGTTCTTTTGGCTAAGGGTAATTACTGTTATTTTCCGAACCGCCAAAACTTGTTTTTGACAGATTTGTCAAAAAAATCTGTAAAAATAACCTTTTACGTTTTAAGTTTATTGCTCAAGGAAAGTTAAATGAATACAACAGCAAACGTAGATGCGCATTCGGACAATCTGATAAAGCGTATCTTTACAGACCCAACATCCGAAGCCTTTAGGGTTTGGGTGGGATTAGTTAATTTCTGGATTTTTGTTTCGTGTATTTCGCTGGCCGGTGAGACAGTCGAGCCCTATGCAACTGTGCATGCGCGTTTGTTTGACATCATTGAATACGCTGCAGTTGCATTTTTTACCATTGACTACCTAGGTAATCTCTATTTCGCCAAAGACCGCGTCAAGTACTTTTTCAGTTTTTGGGGTTTGGTGGACTTGGTCTCTATCTTGCCAACCTATCTGATGATCTTGAATCTGACCGCTTTACAAGGAACTAAAGTGTTCCGTGTATTGCGCGTAGTGCGGGTGCTTCGGGTGCTCAAAATGGCACGCATTGCTCTGCAACAGATTCAAAGCAGCGTCAGAACTTCCAATCCGATTTTGACCAACCTGCGTATTTATTTCATCGCGTTGTTCTCTGTCGTGATGATCTCTAGCACTTTGATGTACTACGTCGAAGGAAGTCTCTACTCTCCTGATGCGCTAGAACATGGGCAAGCTTTATTGGACGAGCAAATCAAAGCCAACCCCCTACCAGCTGATGCACCACCAGAAGCTTCTAAATTTATGCCAACTGACCCTGTCAGCGGCAATCCTATTCCAGAAGACAAGCGTTTTTATACCTCTATTCCAGCCGCGATGTGGTGGTGTATCGTGACCTTAACTACCACTGGCTATGGTGATATGTTCCCCTTGACTTTTGGTGGTCGAGTCATTGCTGGCATCACGATGTTGTTTGGCTTGGTACTGTTTGGTATTTTGTTGAACATCGTGGGCAAAACCATCATGGTGATGCTCTTTGGTGAGAGCCTCAAAGACGAAGACAGTGCACCTGCTACCCGTGAAGCCATCCTGCGCATGATGGTGCAGCGTGAGTGGATATCAGAACACCGTGCATATGAAGTTGAATTGATGTCAGAACATGACATCAAGGAACGATTGAAATCGTTTTAATACGCTTAAAAAAGCCACTTAATGTGGCTTTTTTGTTGGGGCACCCATACTTTGCGGTGCAGCTTTCATTATGAAAACATAAAAAGAAGATGGAGTGCATCGTGGGCGATTATTCGAACATGGCAAATTACTACGACGTGATCATGACGTCTGGATATTACGATTACGCCAAAATTGTGGATAACTTAGTTTTACAAGACAACCTCCAAAATATCTTAGAAATTGGATGCGGCACTGGATTGATTTTGGAAGAGCTGGCAAAACGCAAGCCCAACATACAAATTTCAGGTATTGATTTAACGGCCCCTATGTTGGAAATCGCCAAGAAAAGACTGCAGTCTTTTAAGAATGTTGCCCTTTCACAGCAAAACGTTTGCCATCTGAGCTTGTCAACTACCCATGATTTGGCGTTTTCTTATGGCGGTGTTTGGTACTTCGTCATTGATGGTGACCAAGAGCCCTTCATGGTCAGCCATATTCCGGATCATGAAGCCAATGTGCTTGGTATAGAAAAAATGGCGCACCATATTGCCCCACATGGCACTTTGTTGCTGGGTATTCAAGGCCCACACCATGACTACGAGACCGTCATTTCTAACGGCATGAAGTATTCGCAAAAAATCGATCCTACCGATATTGGATTTACCAAACATTACTATCTTTCAGACGGTACGCAAACTTTGATGGCGCAAACGGTGAAATACAGAACCTACAACTTCGAAGAAGCAAAAAAAATGCTATCCGCCCATGGGCTCACCTATGTTCCTGAGACGCGCGATAACAAATTGTTTCTGCGTTTCAGTAAGGTCTAGAAATTATTCAATAAAAGCAAGCTTATGCATACCAAGAGAAGCGCTTTAGCCAATAGAAAGAATTTGCATGTCATCTAAGCCACGTTTGTTTTTTGTGGGGGTTGGAAATATGGGAAATCCCATGGCAACCAACCTCATCAAGGCTGGATACCCCACTACCGTATTCGACGTTACCCAAAATAAGGCCCATAACTTGATTGCCTTGGGAGCGAGTTGGGCCGAGAGTTTGGCAGTTGGTGCGAAAAATGCTGATGTGGTCATGTGTTCGTTGCCCGGCCCTAAGCAAGTGCGTGAGGTGATGTTGGGCGATCAAGGCCTGGTTGCCCATGTAAGGGCAGGCGCGACCATTATCGATACATCCACCAGCGCTGTTGATTTGGTCAAAGAGCTCACACAGTTAACCCAAGCGAGAGGTGTTGATTTTTTAGAAGCGCCTGTGACTAATGCCGTGGACTTTGCCGCCCTTGGCAGGTTATCGATTTTTGTAGGTGGCCAGCAAGCATGTTTTGACAAACACAAGCCCTTGTTCGAAGTCATAGGCGAAAAGATATTTTTCGTNNGGCAATGGTGCCACCATCAAATTGCTGACGAATTTGCTGTGGTTTGTGAGTGCTGCAGCGATTGGTGAAGGTTTGATGTTGGGTGCAAAAGCTGGCATTCCTCTTGAGACTGTCTGGGAGGCTATCAAATCGAGTGCAGGCAACAGTTGGGTCGCGCAACACGACGTGCCATCGATTTTCGCTGGGCACTATGACCCGAGTTTTTCATTAGCGCTCTGTGTCAAAGATCTCACACTTATCAATGAAGTGGCGCAATCGCAAGGCTACGATTTAAAAATGGGCGGCCTAGCCAAATCTTTGTTTGAAGAAGCCATGCAAACCTATGGCGCTGAGGCGGGTGAATTGCATGTGGTGCGCTTGTTGGAAGAGCGCGTGGGTCTATTGCTGCGGCCCCCGCTGGGACAAGCTGTTTGATGCGCTGAACCAGTTCTTGCAAAATACTCAACATGCCCATTCGTAAACAACAGCAATTGATGTCTGAAGCACATCTGCACATGCCGCAAGGCGTGGCAGAGAACTACCGCTATTGGGGCGACGACAACACTGTTTTTGTAGAAAACGCCAAAGGCTGTGGGTTCACTGACTGCGATGGCAAAACGTATGTTGATTTCCGCTTAGGCTACGGCCCTATCATCTTGGGCTATCGCGATGCGCGGGTTGACCAAGCTGTGGTGGAACAAATCACCCAACGCGGCACCTTGACTGGTTTTTCTACCGCGCTCGACATTGAAGTGGTCAAACAAATCAAAGCGCTGTGTCCGCAGATAGACAAAGTTCGCTTTGCTAATTCAGGAACGGAAGCGGTGATGGGCGCGATTCGCACAGCCCGCGGCTACACCCAACGCGATCGCGTAGCGATTGTGGAAGGTTCTTTCCACGGCCTCTTTGATGAAATGATGTGGAAGGCCGACATAGAAGCCTGGGACCCCAACAGCAAACTCGCACCTCGCGTCATTCCGTTTGGTGTGGGTGTGCCCGAACGTGCTCGCGCATTACTAGATATTTTTAGGCTCAATGATTTTGAAGGGCTAGAAGCGCTTTTTGCAACGCAGCATGAGCAACTCGCGTGTGTGGTGCTAGAGCCCATCATTGGAAATGCAGGCAGTATTTCTGCAACTCCTGGGTGGTTGCAGCGTTTACGTGATTTGTGTACTGAACACGGCACCATGCTCATCATTGATGAAGTCAAAACTGGTTTTAGGGTTGCCAAAGGTGGCGCGCAATCGCTCTACGGCATTTACGCTGACTTGACCAGTTACGCCAAAGCGATGGGTAACGGATATCCGGTTGCTGCTTTTGGTGGACGTGCTGCTGTCATGGATAAAGTAGGTTCTCACGCTGGGGGTGTCGTCCATGGCGGAACTTACACCGCTAACTTGGTGGGTTTGAGCGCTGCACATGCCACCCTAAACGTTTTAACCAACACAAATGCGTTGCAGACAATTGACAGGGTGGGTGAACAAATTCAAGCACTGCTGGGGCGTGTCTTTAGCCAAGCTGGGGTGGAGCACGCTTTCGCCGGTCCGCCTGCTATGTTTGGTATTCATTTCACACCAACAGTTCCGCAAAATTACCGCGACTGGCGCGTGACCAACAGCGATCTCTACCGCGCCTTTGCTTGGAAATTGATTGACCTTGGCGTTATGCTTGAGCCCGACTCACGTGAACCATGGTTTATCTGCGAAGCGCATCAGCACATGGACTTTGCTTGGCTAGAAGATATGTCTTCCCAAGCCATTCGTTTTGCGCTCGATAACCACTAAACTTTCATCCATCATTTCTTAAGAAAAGGAAAATCATGGCAGATAACAATCCAACCAGCAATAACCTAGTGATTGGCGACGG
>DDYJ01000068.1:4825-5821 GCA_002347905.1 Comamonadaceae bacterium UBA2237
CACGGCGAGCTCAATGAAGACATCAGCTGCCGCTCACACTTGCTGATTCACAGCACCGGAAAAGTCACAGGCAAACTTGAATACCACGAGATAGAGATTGAGCGCGGTGGCAAGTTCAAAGGAACGATGAATCAAAAGTAAGTTAATTGCTAACGCGTATTTTTATATCCGTTAGTTTGACCCATTAGAAGAGAAAATTTATGCGCACAATGGTCTTACTGGCAAGAATTTCTGCTGTTTTTGCAGGAATTTTGCTTACCTTTATCACTGTTATGACTTGCGCCAGTATTGTTGGACGCGAGTTATTCGGCAGTGCAATAACGGGTGATTTTGAACTCTCAGGCGCTGCAACTGGCGCTGCAATTGCTATGTTTATGCCTTGGTGCCAAGCCAAACGTGGCAATATCATTGTTGATTTCTTTACCGCTGGCTGTTCCGATAAAACCAATGCAGTCATGGACCGTTTCGGTTGTTTGTTGTTGGCCTTTTGCTTTGGTGTGCTTGCGTGGCGTACCGGATTAGGCGGATTAAGTTCATATGCCTCTAACTCAGGGACGATGATCTTGGGTTTTCCTGAATGGGTTGTCTATGTATGCATGACGCCACCTTTCGCCTTGACGTGTTTGATTGCGTTGGGCCAAGTCTTCCTGGGCTTTGACGACAAATTAGGAGAAACAGCATGACCAGCCTTCAAACAGTGGGCGTCATATTCGGCATCATGCTGGTTTTGATGGCCGTACGAGTTCCAATCGCCGTATCGATGTTCATTGCTGGAGCCTACGGATATATTGTTCAAACTGGGTGGTTGCCATTTGCCAACTTTTTAAATAACCAAGCATTTGCCCGATTTGCAAGTTATGACTTGTCCGTGATACCTTTGTTTATATTGATGGGACACTTTGCAACACAGGGCGGCATCAGTAAAGCCTTGTTTGACTTCGCTGCTGGCGTAATGGGGCGGTTCAAAGGCGGCTTAGCGATGGCAGCTGTGTTGGC
>DDYJ01000068.1:5833-5965 GCA_002347905.1 Comamonadaceae bacterium UBA2237
GTGCTGCTTTTGGTGCAATTTGTGGGTCGTCAGTAGCCACTGCTGCAACGATCACAGGGGTGGCTTTGCCAGAACTCAAGCGCCATGGCTATTCTGGTCGTCTGGCCACGGGCACATTGGCGGCATCTGGTA
>DDYJ01000057.1:0-221 GCA_002347905.1 Comamonadaceae bacterium UBA2237
ACTTCTAATGCTTTGCGATTCAAGCCGTTGTCGCGCGCCAACTTACCCCACTCTGCTTTGTTGTCGCACAGCGCTAACAAAAACAATTCGCTAGCAATGTATTGGTCACCGCGTTTGATCGATTCTTTTTCGGCTGCTTGTATGAGCGAAATCAAGTCACGCCCTACCTGCACTTGCTCTTGGCCCTCGACTTTGGGCAAACGGTGCATCGCCGTTTCTGC
>DDYJ01000057.1:309-2496 GCA_002347905.1 Comamonadaceae bacterium UBA2237
GCAACATAGCGACCAGCAAATGCGATGGTTCGATGTACGCATGGTCGTTGCCAATAGCCAAGGTTTGTGCCTCGGAAAGGGCTTCTTGGAATTTCGTGGTTAATTTGTCTAGGCGCATAAAAGCTCCGGATCGGAAAAATGAATTACCTAGTAACTGAGGCTCTTTGCTTGTATTTCAAGCGCACTAGAAGATTGCGACCTTAAGAGCTGGCAAGCATCTCAGACATTCTTAATCGCGATACCCCAACGCGCTAAGGCCTGGTCATCGCTGACCCGTGCATCGACCCAGCGTGCCCCCTCAGGCGTGACCTCTTTCTTCCAGAAAGGCGCTTGGGTCTTGAGGTAGTCCATCAAAAATTCACAGGCCTGAAAGCTCATGCCGCGATGCGCCGATGTCACAGCGACTAAGACAATTTGGTCTTGGGGTTGCAACAACCCAATGCGGTGAATCACCCGCGCACCAAAAATATCAAACCGCTTGGCAGCCTCTTCCATCATCGCGGTGATGGACTTCTCCGTCATGCCGGGGTAGTGTTCAAGCTCCATACTCGAAACTTCACTGCCCTCGTTACGCTCGCGCACCGTACCCACAAAACTGCATACGGCACCGACGCGTGAATCGTTCAAACGCAACTGCATGAGCTCATGGCTCACATCAAAGTCGTCGGTTTGAATGGAAACACTTAAACGCATATCAGCCGCCTGTCACAGGTGGGAAAAAGGCCACTTCACAGTTATCTTGCAAAAGCGCAGTCCCATCGCATACCGATTGGTTCAAGGCCGTACGAATAGCGCGCTCTGCAGACAGGGCTTCTTGGTAAGCAGGTCCTCGCGCCAACAATACGTCACGTATTTCAGAAACCGTTGCTGCATCGGTCTCGATCACTTCACTGCCATGACCAATCGCTTCACGAATAGAAGCAAAGTAACGCACCGTCAACTTCATGCCATCCACTCCGCAAAAGAAATAAATTGCACGGCGTCACCTTGTTTGATAACTTTGCCAGCAGGGTTATCCACCACGCCATCACCCCAAACAGTAGAGGTCAATACACCAGAACTTTGGTTAGGAAACAAATCCAAACCGCCTTGCGCATTGTGTTTCACACGCAAAAATTCACGTCGCTTATCAGCGCGTAGCCAGTCGAAATGGGCGATGCGCGAAGAGCATTGAATGCCAGTCTGCCGTGCGCCTTGTAAGGCCAACAAAAATGGTCGAACCAATAACAAGAAGGTGATAAAGCTCGACACTGGGTTACCGGGTAAGCCCATGAAGTGGCAAGACCCGCCTTCTGAATGAATGGTTCCATAGGCAAACGGCTTTCCAGGTTTGATCGCCAATTGCCATAAATTCAAACTACCCAAACGTTCTACCGCAGGCTTGATGTGGTCTTCCTCACCCACCGACACACCGCCGCTGGTCAATATCAAATCGTGTTGTTGGGCTGTACTTTGCAACGCGGCCACTGTCGCTTCTCGCTGGTCTGGCACGACGCCTAAATCGGTTACCTCGCAACCCAAACGTTGCAGCATGGCGCGCAAGAAAAAGCGGTTGGAGTTATAGATGGAGCCCACGGGCATCTTGTCTGGCGCTATAGCGCCCGGCATCACCAATTCATCACCGGTAGAGAACAAAGCGACCCTTGGACGTCGCGTCACTTGCAATTGCGCCAATCCCACGCTTGCAGCCATTCCCAAAGAAGCAGGCGTGAGCCGATCGCCTTTTTGCAAAACCTTGGCACCGCGCGTCACGTCTTCACCAGATCGGCGAATCCATTGGCCCAAAGCGACTGCAGATTTCACCCGCACATGGTTGTCATCCAAGGCTTCGCAGTCCTCTTGCATGACCACCGCATCTGCACCTTCGGGAATTGGGGCGCCCGTAAAAATTCTTGCGGCTTCACCTGCATGCAAAGTTGTCCCATAAGAACCAGCGGGAATCCGTTGCGTCACTTTTAAAACAGCATCTGCTTTTGCACAGTCGGCAAAGCGCAATGCATAGCCATCCATCGAACTGTTGTCTTGGGGTGGGACCTGCAAAGCAGAGACAACGTCTTGCGCGAGCACACGACCATCGGCATCGAAGGTGGAGATTGATTGCGTTTCAGTCAGAACTTGCGCATGCGCCAGCAACTGGGGAAGCGCTTCATCCAACGTCAAAAGTGGGGGTCTGCTCATAAACTAAAT
>DDYJ01000057.1:2509-3125 GCA_002347905.1 Comamonadaceae bacterium UBA2237
TGATTCAAGTCCATCACAGGTCGTTCGGTAGGCGTGGGTAGTAACTCTGGTGAGTCGGTAGCAATGGCCACCACGAAATCGTCGTCACCATAACGCGTAGGTTGTCCAGACGCATGCCGCCAGACCTCCACCTTTAGCAAATCGCTTTGCTTGAAACCTTCTACCAATACCCAGTCGACACCGTCATAAACCTCTGCCAACAATTGGTGCACTGAGAGTTGCGTGGGTTGCTCGAACTGACGTTGCAACACCAGGCGTTGGTCAGAGGCTACAACCACTTCAAAAGCACCGGCCTCTCGGTGCCGCCAACTGTCTTTACCAGGGTGGTCAATGTCGAAGTTGTGGTGTGCATGCTTGACCACAGACACGCGCAAGCCCCGCATACGGAAGGCGCCAATCAGTTGCTCCACCAAGGTGGTTTTACCAGATCCTGAGAAGCCTGCAAACGCAACGACCTTCATGCACTCTCGCAATGCAAAGCGATGTAGTTTTTGATTTGCGCCACATCAGCTGGCATCACATGTACGCGCTTTGGCAAAAGTTCAATACCGACAAACTTAGGTGGACATATGGGCGCTAGTCCTAAAGCCTCTTGAATGGTCTCGGCAAATTTGAT
>DDYJ01000057.1:3160-4026 GCA_002347905.1 Comamonadaceae bacterium UBA2237
GTGTGGGTGTCAATCATTTCATGGTGTTGCGCATAGACAGATTGAATCGTGCTTAAGCGATTGGCATGTGTGCTCTTGCCGCTGACAAAACCATACTGTTTAGCAGCCAAAGCAAAGCGGGGATGTTGGCTTAAGTCAAAACGACCATTTTTAGATAGTTGGGTGGAGAACAAGTCGCGCGTGGCGTCAGCATCGCGTCCCAACAAATCAAACACAAAGCGCTCGAAATTACTGGCCTTAGAGATATCCATTGACGGGCTGGATGTTTCGTGCGTATCAGCACTGCCACGCACACGGTACACACCGGTTTTGAAAAACTCGTCTAGGACGTCGTTTTCGTTGGTTGCAACAACCAAGGTGTCAATAGGCAACCCCATCATGCGTGCCACATGGCCCGCACAAATATTGCCAAAATTTCCACTCGGCACAGTGAAACTGACTTTTTGTGCGTTGATGGTCGTGGCTTGAAAATAACCAGCAAAGTAATACACCACCTGCGCCAACAAGCGCGCCCAGTTGATGGAATTGACCGTTCCAATTTTGTATTTGGCTTTGAACGCTAAATCGTTGGAGACCGCTTTCACCAAATCTTGACAATCGTCAAACACGCCTTCAATCGCGATGTTGTGGATGTTCTTGTCCATCAAACTAAACATCTGTGCTTGCTGGAACGGACTCATGCGTCCATGTGGGCTGGTCATGAAAACGCGCACACCGCGCTTGCCACGCATCGCATATTCCGCTGCGCCACCGGTATCGCCACTGGTAGCGCCAAAGATATTGAGCTCTTCGCCACGACGGGCTAATTCGTACTCAAACAAATTACCCAACAACTGCATGGCCATGTCTTTAAAAGCCAAGGTAGG
>DDYJ01000057.1:4255-4946 GCA_002347905.1 Comamonadaceae bacterium UBA2237
TCACAAAACTTTTTGCGCTCAGGATGTCCGCGCGTCGAGAGGTACAACATCAGTTCAACTCTTCTTTACGAATACGGGTGATGGGCGCCAGGACTGTGCTGAGTTGTTGCATCTGCGCTAAGGCTTGGTTCATCTTGGCCTCGACACAGTCGTGCGTGAGAATGATCAAGTCGGTTTGGTTCTCGCCCTCACCGGCTTCGCGCTGCAACACCGCATCAATGCTGATAGCGGCTTGCGCAAAGATGCCAGTGATTTGTGCCAACACACCCGCTTGGTCTGCCACACGCAAACGCAGGTAGTAACTGGTCACCACTTGCTCCATCGGCAACACTGGCAATTTGCCCATTGCCAGATCGAAGGTCTCCGGCTGGAAGGCTAGATGCGGCACTCGGTTCAGCTGATCGGCTGTGTGCAAACGTGTGACGTCCACCAAGTCTGCTATCACCGCGCTTGCAGTGGGTTCGCTTCCAGCACCTTTGCCGTAATACAAAGTGGTACCTACGGCATCGGCCTGCACCATCACGGCATTCATCGCACCTTCTACATTGGCAATCAGACGCTTGGCAGGTACCAAGCATGGATGCACACGCAACTCAATGCCATTGGCAGTTCGCTTAGAAATACCCAAAAGCTTGATGCGATAACCCAATTGCTCGGCATAGCGTATGTCTTGCGCTTCAAGCTTGGTAAT
>DDYJ01000037.1:0-13135 GCA_002347905.1 Comamonadaceae bacterium UBA2237
TTAAGTGGATTTATGGACGCAGAGGCCTTGCGTGCAATGGCCGATGGCGTATCTGTCAATTTAGACACCGTTGCGGACGCTGAACGCTCTGCCATAGACATGCAAGCCAAGTTGCGCGAACTAGGAAGCGGATCAGAGGCGTCTGGCGAGTTTGATGAGCGGACGGATAAACCTATTTTGCGCATCAGCCGCCGTCACCACGGAAACGTAAAGAGCAGCGTGATCACGCAGGACTTCGTGCATGGCGCAGATTACGCGGCTTTGGCAGAAGCCGCCCAAACATTCAAAGGGCTGTTGCAAGAGGGTGCACGGGTGATGCGTGGCGAAGGCGAGCGTACCAAAGAAGAAAAAGTCAGCGACTTCCGCATAGCAATGCGTTGGTTGATCGAACAAGCGGAACACGCGACCGCACGCCAACGCTATAAAGGCTTAGGTGAGATGAACCCAGAGCAACTCTGGGAAACCACCATGGATCCTGCTGTGCGACGCTTGCTCCGGGTACAAATCGATGACGCCATCGAAGCAGATCGCGTCTTCACCATGTTGATGGGCGACGAGGTAGACCCCCGTCGCGATTTCATCGAGAACAACGCATTGCGCGCTGCCAATATCGACGTTTAATCTCTATGAGCTGGCGCTAGGCGTGTGTTGGAAAACCAAGATACATATAGCGCTGGCAAGACGACTAGGGTCAAGAGTGTGGCGGTGAATAATCCACCGATCACGACGATGGCCAAGGGCCGTTGCGTTTCTGAACCAATCTCATGGCTAAGTGCCATGGGAAGTAAACCTAAGGCAGCCAGCATCGCGGTCATTAACACGGTTCTTAGCCGCTGAAGTGAACCTTCCTTAACGGCATCTAGCACTGTATAGCCCGCGTTGCGCAGTTGTTGGAATACCGACAACATTACTACGCCATTGAGCACCGCTTGGCCCGATAACGCGATGAAACCAATCGCTGCAGATACCGATAACGGAATATTCAATATCCACAAAGCGACAAAGCCACCCACCAAAGCCATGGGTACGTTGATCAAAATCAAGCCAGCGGTTTTGATTGAGCCAAACGCGTTAAAGAGCAACACAAAAATCAAGAGCAATGAAATGGGGACGACCAAAGACAAACGTTGCATGGCGCGTTCTTGGTTTTCAAACTCACCGGACCAAGTGACAGCATAGCCTTGAGAAACTTTCACGTTTTTGTTAACACGTGCTTTCATGTCTGCTACTACCGAACCCATATCGCGTCCTTTGACAAATACGCCAATGGCCATTGTGCGTCGTCCTGCTTCACGTGCAATATTCATGGCACCGCTACCTTGGTGGATCGTGGCAACATTTTCTAGGGTTGCATACCCGCCATTGGGTAGCGCAATCGCGGTATGGGGTAAGTTCTCGATGCTGCGCTTGTCATTGGCGAGACGCACGACGACTGAGAATTTACGTTCGCCTTCCCACAACTCGGTGGTGGCACGGCCCGCGAGTGCTGCTTCGATCACATCTTGTACATCGTTAACATTCAAGCCAAGCCGAGCCGCACGATCTCGGTCAATATCGATTAAGAGTTGCGGTACTTCTCCAAGTCGGTCAATTTCTGCGCGTTGCACGCCCATTACCTGTTTGAACTCGCGCTGCATGGCTTCGGTGGTCCGACGCAACTCGTCTAAATCGTCACCCGACACCTTCACCACAATTTGCCCTTTGATTTGCGAAATCGACTCGAGCACGTTGTCACGAATAGGCATCGAATAAGCCGGGTCTACACCAGGGATGATCGACAGCTTTTGGTCCATTTCCTCTATTAATTGATCACGCGTAAGGCCTTTGCGCCATTCCTCTGCTGGCTTCACATCGACAAACACTTCGGCCATGCTTAGAGTTTTGGGGTCGGTGCCGTCTTCGGGTTGGCCCGCTTTTGAGACCACGGTGCGCACTTCTGGAATGGTGAGTAGTTGCAGACGGGCTTTACGCAAGATTTTTCCAGCCTCTTCTTGCGACACGCTTGAAGGCATATCCCAGTTCACCCAAAACGTTCCTTCGTTGAGTTCAGGTAAAAACTCTGAACCCAGTCGTGCTGCCGCTAGTAGGGAAATGGCAAAACAGGACAAACCAATCACCACAATTTTGCGCGGTTGCTCAATCGCCCAATTTAAAACGGGCGCATAGATGGCTTTAGCGCGCATGACCAAGCTGTTGTCGCCGTGCGGGATGCCTTTACGCAGCATCCAGTAAGCCAATAGGGGCACAAGCGTAAGTGAAAAAATCAAAGAGCCGACCAAGGCCGTGGTAACAGAGAGGGCCATGGGCTGGAAGATGCGTCCCTCGTGACGTTGCAAAGCAAAAATAGGAATGTGCGCAGCAATGATGATTAGCATTGAGAACAAGGTGGGTCGACCGACCTCGTTGGTCGCGTTGGTTATCAATACGCGTCGCTCTTTTTCATTCATGCCATCGCCACGTTCGGCCAATCGGTGCATGATATTTTCAATCACAATCACAGCGCCATCGACGATGATGCCAAAGTCCATTGCCCCCAAACTCAGCAAGTTGGCGGGAACGCCCAATAGTTTCAATCCTAAAAACGTAGACAACAACGCGAGAGGAATAACCACTACCACCGCCAATGACGCGCGCATATTCGACAAAAACAAATACAGTACCAAGCTAACGAGTAAAGCGCCTTCAACTAAGTTGCGAAACACGGTCGTAAGCGTTTTATCCATTAACCAGGTACGGTCGTAAAAAGGAACGATTAGGACGCCAGTTGGCAGGACACGCGCATTTAGATCTGCAATTTTTTCCTTCACGGCCTTGAGTAAAACGCTGGGGTTTTCGCCTTTGCGCATGATCACAATGCCTGTCACAACATCGTCGTCTTGGTCTTGACCAACGGTGCCCAATCTCGGCACTGCCCCAATTTTGATTTGCGCGACATCTCGAACCAACACTGGCGTGTTGCCGCGCGCGGTTACTACAACCGTGCCTAAGTGATCTGCCGAATGAAGCAAACCAATGCCACGAATCGCAAACTGCTGGGCACCTTGTGCAACATAGCTACCTCCTGCGTTGGCGTTGCTTCTGCCCAATGCGTCTTGCAGATCTTGCAGGGTGAGTTTGTAAGCACGCAGCTTTTGCAAATCAGGCTGCACTTCATACTGTTTGATATACCCACCCATTCCTACCACATCGGCCACGCCTGGTACTTGTCGCAAGGCACGCTCTACGACCCAGTCTTGCAGCGTGCGCAACTCGGTGGTGGTTTTGCCATCGCCCTTGAGTCGATAGCGCATTACCTCACCCACGGGCGTGGCATTGGGCATTACATCGGCTTCGACTCCTGGTGGCAAATCGATGCCACGTAAACGCTCGTTGACTTGTTGGCGTGCAATATTGACATCTGCTTTGTCGTCATAAGTCACCACGGTGAATGACAAACCAAACTGCGTGTGGGAAAAAACGCGGATTGAATTCGGCAGACCTGAGAGCGCAACCTCAATCGGTAATGAGACTTGTTTTTCAACTTCTTCAGCAGCGCGGCCTGGGTAGAGCGCAATGACGGTGACTTGTGTGTCAGTCACATCTGGAAAAGCCTCTACCGATAGATTTTTGAAAGCAATTACGCCCGCCAAGATAAATAACAAAGTGGACATCAGCACCATTAAGGGCTGATTCAGCGCTATATGGATCAGACGCTTCATTTTTTTGGCGCTTTTGTAGCGTTGAGTGGGTCTGGTGTGTTGGGCTTTGCTTGCTCTTGGGCATTTCGAAATTCGCGAGCCAGCAACAGTCCGTTTTCTTTGACAACCAACTCGCCATCTTTCAGGCCATCGGTTACCAGCACCTCTTGTAAGCCTTCGTAGCCCAGCGTTACCTGGCGAGGTTCAAACACACCGGGTTCTTTTTGAACATAGGCCCAATGTTGGGTCCCGCGTAATTGAATGGCGCTTGCGGGAACCAGCACACCTTTTGACAACTGCCTATCAATTTTTGCGTTGGCCAACATCTCCGCTTTGAGCAAGCGTTGGCTGTTATCGATCACCGCACGAACTTTGATCGTGCGCGAATTGCTGTCGATGAAGTCACCGTTAGCGGTGATTTTGGCGACAAAGGTTTGTCCAGGAAAGTTTGGCAAGGTCAGGCTAATTTGCGTTCCGGGTTGCAAGGAGGCAACGTCTGCTTCGCGGGCATCGATTTGCACCCACAGTGAGCGTGGGTCTGTCACCACGAACAAAGGCAGAGAGCCAGGGCCACCTTGCTCTGGTCGAACCTCTTGTCCGGCACTCAAATTTCTTTCTACCACCACACCTGAGACGGTGGCGGATAAGCCGAGTTGTTGGTTAACAGCACCTCCCCCGCCGTACAGTTGTGTGCGGGCCTGCGCGCGCGCGACCTCTGCATTGGCGCGTTGTGCATCGGCTTGGGCTTGCTCAAAATCTTTGCGTGCAACTATGCCTGCTTCAAACAACTCCGTTTGTCTTTGCAAGGCGCGTTCAAAAAACCGAGCATCGGATTGCGCTTTGGCGGTATCGGCTTGTGCAGCGCCAAACTCCGGGGAGGCCAGAGTTGCTAATNNCCTGTCCAGCATGCACAGACTGCCCCACGTCGGCATTGAGTTTGACCACGCGTCCTGCAAAAGCGGGGTAGATCCGCTCGGTTCTTTCTTCATTCCAAACTAGGCGCGCCGGCAATTCAATTGCTACGCTGTTCGCTACTAGCGCGGGCGCTGTAGCCAATAGTGCGAGCTGAGGATGGCCCGCAGGAAACCGGAGTTGCTCCCCTTGGATGATGGGTGGTGGTGCTATCGGATGGCTCGTAGGCTCTTGCCCAGTCAGGCTGATATAGAGCGCAACAAGTGCAGCAGTTCCAACGACGGCGCTATAGCGCTTCAAGGGCGTACGCCAGATGTCTAAAAGAGATTCTTGGAGGGCTTGTGTATTCAAGGGCATAGATATTTAGCGGATATTGCTCACAACAGGGTTGGTGCGCAAACGCCATGCCTCGTGGGCTTTGGCATAGTCGGCGCGGGTAAAGGCGGCTTCGATCAATGTCGCGCGCAGGGTGCGACGAGCGTCAAGCAAATCTGTTAGTGACGATGCGCCTAAGGTGAACGCGCGCTCGGCTTGTTCAGCCACTTTGCGCGCACGGGGCAAGATGTCTTGTTCATATAGCGTTTCGCGCTCTAGTGCGGCAGAGAACTCTTCTAGCAAGCGTTGCAAATCGGCGCTAGCTTCCAATTTGGTTTTCTCAAAAAGTGTTTGCGCTTGCGCAAGTTGGGCTTGCGCACGACCAATTTCACCCTCAAAACCATAGGCCCAAATCAGCGGCAGCGACAAGCGCAACTCCAACATGCGGTTGGAGACGCGGGGGTCGTGGTCTAGGCTGCTGCCGAGTGTGACGTCTGCTTTTTTTTGTGCTTGTGCAAGTTCTAAGGCTGCGCTGGCGGCTGTCACGCGTTCACGCGCTGCGACTACATCTGCGCGCTGGTCCACCCAGGCTTGCAATACGCCTTGGCTCGGGGATTGCACTTGAATGCTGGGCCAATCTGTAGCGACCGTCCAAGTGCTTAAGTTGACCGACAGCTTGGTGAGTTGTTGCAACAACAATACAGCACGTTGTTGGTCGAGTTGTGCGCTACGAGCATCGGCTTGGGCGCGTTGTGCTTCTATTTCGAGACGGGCAGTATCTTGAGCGGATAGATCGCCTGCTTTGAGTCGAAGCCGTGCGCTTTTTGACAACTGCAAGGCGCTTTGAGAAAGCACTTGCATTGCTTGGTTGCGCTCGCGAGCTGCCAACAAATCAAAGTAGGCGGCGGCAGCGGCGATTTGTTGCATTACCAACATGTCTTGTAAATCTGCGCCAGCCGCAAGTGCCTGTTGTTTGGCGCTTTGGGTGCGCAGGCCACGCTTGTTGCCGCGCTCCCATGTCCAGTCGATGCCGCCTGATTTATCAATGTTCTTTTGCCCAAAAGCGCCAGCACCGATGCCTTGGTTGCCATTGACGCCTTTGTCCAAATACATTTGGGATGTTTTGGCCGTGAAGATGGGAAACGGCGCGCGGTCCGCTGAGACCACATCGGCTTGCGCGGCGGCTAGGCTTTGTTGCGCAATCGAAACATCAAAGTTTTGGCGTGCTGCTTCTAACACTTGGGCCAAACCCAAAGTTTGGGCATGCACTTGTGTGCCTAATGCGCCTCCCAATATCGCAATTAATAGCGACCACATCACAAGTAGCCGGCGCGAGGAAGAGAACTGTCGTATGCTCATACCGCGTTTATCGCACCCTATGGCTGACCAATCCCTGACTTGGTACGTGAAATACATACCCCATGAGAATTTTGCTGATAGAAGACGACGCGGTCTTGCAAGCGGTGATGTTGCGTAGCTTGACCGACGCAGGCCATCGTGTGGATGCCGCCAGCCACTTAGAGGAGGCCTCTCATTTTTGGCAAGTGCAACCCTACGACGTGGTCTTGCTCGATTTGAATTTGCCATTCAATGGACAAGCCACGGCAGCGCAAGGCAGTGGCCTGACCCTGTTGCGCGCCGCGCGCAGTCGTGGGGACCGAACGCCTGTCTTGGTGTTGACCGCGCGCAATCGCACCGATGAGCGCATCGCGGGGTTGGATGCTGGTGCCGACGATTATTTAGGCAAGCCGTTCGATTTGGCAGAGATTGAAGCTAGGCTTCGCGCATTGGCACGCCGAGCGATGGGTGCAGACGATGTGGTGCAAGTTGGGCGCCTTATCTTGCAACGCAAGAACCGCAGAATATTGGTGGAAGAGCAAGACTTGGCTTTGCCCGCACGTGAATTTGAAGTTCTTTGGGAGTTGATGTCGCCCCCTGGCAGAACGGTTAGCAAACGCGAACTCTCGGATAAGCTCTCTACGTTTGACGATGCCCTTGCTGATAACGCACTAGAAGCCTTTATCTCTCGCTTGCGCAAAAAGCTCAGTGATAGCGGGGCGACGATTCGCACATTGCGCGGCATCGGATATTTGTTAGAAGAATCGAAAAACACAGCATGAGCCTTGCACACGAACCTCAAAAACCGTCATTGCGTAACCGGCTGTTGCGTCATGTCTTGTTGCCTTTAGCGCTGACATGGTTGTTGGGTTCTTCCTTGGTCGTTGCTGTGGCAGCGTACTTCACGCAGCAAGCGTTCGATCGTTCTTTGTTGGATGATGCCTATTTGGTAGCAAGCCATGTGCGGGGCAATCCGGACTTAGGGGAGTTGGAGCTAAGTCTGTCTACGCAAGAGATGCGCACGGTTTTGTTTGACCAAAGCGAGGCTTTGTTTTTTGCGGTGCTGCGTCCCGATGGCTCTTTGTTGGCTGGGCATCCGGGCTTGCATGCAGACCCGTTGGGAGAGAGCAGGGGCCCGACCTTCCAGTCACTCGACTATCAAAACCGTAGCTTGCGTCGCGTCACGGTGCACAGGCATCAGCCTGCCGAGTTTTATGTGGTGATGGCGCAAACCACCACGAGCCGCGACCGCTTGATTCAACGTCTATTGGTTTTTTCGATTGCGCCCCAAATTCTTTTGCTGATTTTTTTGGCGACTTGGTTGCAACGCGCGATTGAAGAAGATTTAGAGCCCCTGTCTGCATTAGAAAAAGGCTTGGGCCAACGCGACGCGCGCGACCTTACCCCTGTGCCGGTGTCGGCGAGTACCCGCGATATCCAGCGGCTAGGCCAAGCCATCAACGCATTGCTCGGGCGCATCGCAGATAGCGTACGTGCGCAACGTGAGTTCTCTGGCAACGTTGCGCATGAGTTGCGTACACCGCTTGCTGGTATTCGGGCGTTGGCTGACTATGGTTTGGGCCAGAACGAGCCACGTGTATGGAGAGAACAACTAGAAGGCATTGCCCAAAGCCAAGAACGCGCGAGCCATTTGGTTGACCAGCTACTGGCCCTGGCCTTGGCCGACGAAGCGCAGCAAACCTTGGAGCAAAAACCCATTGCGCTAGACCAATTGGTGCGTGAGTCGGTCTTGCGATTCTTGCCACGCGCAGATGCGGAGGGTGTAGACCTTGGTGCCAATAACGCGGAACTTGCCAGCACCGTATTGGGCAATGGCGCGTTGGTAGAAGGTATCTTGAATAATTTGTTAGATAACGCTTTGCGATATGGCCGCGCCCAAGATGGGCCTAGCCGAATTACCGTTTCGCTAAAAGACAACCCGCAATCTGTTGTGTTGTCGGTTTATGACAACGGGCCCGGTGTTACAAAAGCACAGTTGCAAAAACTCTCTAAGCGCTGGATGCAAGGCGCTGCGGGTGAGGCCTTGAGAGAAGGCTCGGGTCTTGGTTTGGCAATTGTGAAAGCCTATGTCAACTTGATGGGTGCTAGGTTGCATGTAGATAGCGAGGTGCCGCATGGCTTGCGCGTGAGTGTGACCTTCTCTAAACCCTAGCAAAAAAAGCGTCCCGCTAGTAAAATCGCGGGTTGCTCGGCAGGCCGGCATATTTTAGGCCCTTGCGCCCAAAAGGTGGATTTATGTTGTACCCCAAAACGTTTGATGTCATCGTGGTCGGTGGCGGCCATGCCGGCACCGAAGCGGCGTTGGCTGCGGCACGCATGGGAAGCAATACTTTATTACTCACTCACAATATTGAAACCCTGGGCCAAATGAGTTGCAACCCCTCGATAGGCGGTATCGGCAAAGGCCATTTGGTGAAAGAGGTCGACGCTATGGGCGGCGCTATGGCCTTGGCCACAGACAAGGGCGGCATCCAGTTTCGTATTTTGAACAGCTCCAAAGGGCCGGCCGTGCGCGCTACCCGCGCCCAAGCCGACCGTGTTTTGTACAAAGCAGCTATTCGGCATATGTTGGAAAACCAGCCTAATTTATGGCTGTTTCAACAGTCGGTTGAAGACTTGGTGGTCGAAGGCGATAGGGTGGTAGGTGCTGTCACTCAGGCGGGTATTCAGTTTCGTTCGACGACGGTGGTCCTGACGGCTGGCACTTTTTTAGATGGCAAGATCCATGTTGGATTGAGCCATTTCGCTGCGGGACGTGCGGGTGACCCGCCTGCGGTTGGTTTGTCTGCACGCCTTAAAGAATTGAAGTTGCCGCAGGGACGCCTCAAAACCGGAACGCCTCCCAGAATTGATGGCCGTACGATCGACTTCAGCCAGTGCTTAGAACAACCTGGAGACGGCATGCCTGGGGGGATGTCCGCTGATATGCCGGTCTTTAGTTATATGGGAAGCGCAGACATGCATCCCCAGCAAGTGCCTTGCTGGATTACCCACACCAATGAACGCACCCACGACATCATCCGCTCGGGCTTTGACCGCAGCCCCATGTTCACCGGCAAGATTGAAGGCGTTGGCCCGCGTTATTGCCCGAGTGTGGAAGACAAAATCAACCGTTTTGCCGACAAGACCAGCCACCAAATATTTCTAGAACCCGAGGGCCTCACCACCCACGAGTACTACCCCAATGGCATCTCTACTAGCTTGCCGTTTGATATCCAATACGACTTAGTGCGATCGATGAAGGGGCTGGAGAACGCCCATATTGTTCGCCCAGGCTATGCCATCGAGTACGACTACTTTGACCCGCGCGAACTCAAGCGCAGTTTTGAGACGCGCTCGATTGGCGGCTTGTTCTTTGCTGGGCAAATCAACGGAACCACAGGCTATGAAGAGGCGGCGGCCCAAGGCTTGTTCGCCGGAATTAATGCGGCGCTTCAATGCCGCCAAAGAAATGGGCTGGCAAACGATATGGGCGGCGCTTGGACGCCTGGCCGAGACATCGCCTATTTGGGCGTGTTGGTAGATGACCTCACCACCAAGGGCGTGACCGAGCCCTACCGCATGTTCACCAGCCGCGCCGAGTTCCGCTTGCAGCTCAGAGAAGACAATGCTGATATGCGCTTGACCGATTTGGGCCGCCAAATGGGTTTGGTGGATGACGCCCGCTGGAATGCCTTTAGCTACAAGCGCGACGCTGTTTCACGTGAAACAGAGCGCCTGAAGTCTATTTGGATCAGCCCCAAAAACCTGGCGGCCAGCGAAGCCGTTCGCCTTTTAGGTAAACCACTAGAACATGAGCACAATCTGGCCGACTTGTTGCGCCGTCCAGAGGTAACGTATGCCAGCCTGATGACGTTGGATGGTGGCAAATACCAAAGCCCCGATCTAATTTTTGGGGTGGGCCACAAGGACGAGGCGCCTGTTTCACGTGAAACAGCCCAAGCCATTGTCGAGCAGATTGAGATCTCAGCCAAGTACGCGGGTTACATCGGCCGTCAGCAAGAAGAAGTCTTGCGCGCCGCCCATTACGAAAACCTTAAGCTCCCTCAAGACTTGGATTACAACCAAGTCTCTGCTCTGTCTATTGAGGTGCGTCAGCGCCTGAATCGCCAGCGCCCAGAAACCTTGGGTCAGGCTTCGCGCATGACGGGCATCACGCCGGCGGCTGTCTCTTTGTTGCTGGTGCATTTGCGCCGCGCCCGTTACAAAGGGTTTGGCAACGAAGTCGCCGCCGCAGAAACTACCAGCGACGCACTGGCTTCTTAGTATGCATAAGCTGTCCTTGCCTTTGCGCCAAGGCTTGGACGGACTGGGGCTGTCCCTAGACGAGCGCCAGCAAAACCAACTCCTGAGCTACGTGGATTTAATGGGCAAATGGACCCGCGTCTATAACCTGACGGCGGTAAGGGATCCACAAGAAATGCTGACCCATCATTTGCTCGACAGCTTATCGGTCGTTATGCCCTTGAGGCGCCAACTAAAGGCGATGCAAGCAGAGCACTCAGGCAATTCACAGGGCGGCGATCAACACCTGGTGGCGCCTAGGCCAGTTACTTTGTTAGACGTTGGAAGTGGCGCAGGCCTTCCTGGCGTAGTGATCGCTATTACTTGCCCCGAAGTCCGAGTGACCTGCCTTGACGCAGTCGCCAAAAAAGTAGCCTTTATCCAGCAAGCGGCCTCCGCATTCAAGCTCTCTAATCTGACCGGGCGCCATGCGCGCATCGAAGCCGTCACGGACCGCTTTGACATCATTTCTTCCCGCGCTTTTGCCTCGCTGGCAGACTTTGTGAACGGCTCTTGTCAGGCGCTTGCAAGTGGAGGCGTCTGGATGGCGATGAAGGGCAAGCGACCGGAGGATGAGATGGCGGCCCTGCCCGACCTAGCAAAAGTGTTTCACGTGGAACAGTTACAAGTGCCTGGTCTTGACGCCCAAAGATGCCTCGTCTGGATGCGGGGTTAAACTTCTTCCTCTTTTCGTTTCGGGGATTTCATGTTTGGTGTAGCGGACTACGGCGCTTTTGTCGTGGCAGTCATTGTTTTTTTAGCCATACCGGGCCCAGGAAACTTGGCTTTGCTTGGGGCGACTGGCCATGGAGGCGTTCGATCTGGCATGGCGGCAACCTTGGGTGTGATTGCGGGAGACCAAGCCTTGTTGTGGTTGGCTGTGTCAGGGCTTTCTGCTTTGCTGGCTACCTATCCCGCTGCGTTTCAAACTATCCAATGGGCGGGTGCTATTTATCTAGTGTGGTTGGGAGCAAAATTGTTGCGTACACGTTTAGACGATGCCCCTGCACTGGAGCTCAAGCCAGACCATTTCTTTAAACAAGCATTTTTCATCACCGTCTTAAACCCCAAGGCAATTGTTTTTTATATGGCTTTCTTTCCCCTGTTTGTTAACCCCGCCGAGCACCAAGGCCTCATCACTTTTGCAGTGATGGCTGCGACTATTGCAGCGCTGACGCTGGGTTATGGCTTGGTGATTGTGGTGGGCGCGCATCTGCTAGCCCAGCGTGCCAATGCCAACCGCATTGTTGGTTTTCTATTGAACAAAATCACAGGCTTGTTGCTGATTTCCTTTGGCCTGAAGATGGCGTTGTTTAAATAACCCAACCTGTACTCATTGAACTTTTCTTGAATCGAGAACGCGCTATGGCCAAAATTTTCTGTGTTGCAAATCAAAAGGGGGGCGTGGGCAAAACCACTACTACCGTCAATCTGGCTGCGGGCTTGGCATTTATCGGGCAACGCGTGTTGCTGGTCGATCTTGACCCCCAAGGCAACGCTACCATGGGCTCGGGCATAGACAAGCGCCAACTCAAACACACCGTGTATGACGTGCTTTTGGAGGAGGCCACCATCTCGCAGTCGCGCGTCAAGACCCAGTGGGGCGATGGGGCGGCCCAACGCGACATGGCCACTTTTGACGTGTTGGGCGCCAACCGCGATTTAGCCGGTGCTGAAGTCGAGTTGGTCGAGCTCGACCGGCGCGAAAACCGCTTGCGCGACGCCCTTTTATTAGTACAAAATAATTATGACTTTATTTTGATTGATTGCCCGCCCTCACTCTCCATGCTCACCTTGAACGGACTTTGTGCTGCGCATGGCGTGGTCGTGCCTATGCAATGCGAATACTTTGCGTTGGAAGGCCTGACGGATTTGGTCAACACCATCAAGCAGGTGCATGCGAACCTGAACAAAGACCTCAAGATCATTGGCTTGTTGCGCGTCATGTTTGATCCGCGCATCACCTTGCAAGTTCAGGTCAGTGACCAACTCAAAGACCACTTTGCAGACAAAGTGTTCAATGCGGTCATTCCGCGTAATGTGCGTTTGGCGGAAGCGCCAAGCTACGGATTACCCGGCGTAGTGTTTGATCCGGCCGCGAAAGGCTCGCAAGCCTATATCGACTTCGCACAAGAGATGGTGACGCGGGTTCAAACTTTGTAAGAACAACTAGAGAAAAAGAAAATGGTTACTAAAAAACCCAAAGGCTTAGGCCGTGGATTAGAAGCATTACTCGGCCCCAAAGTCGATGACGCGGCGGTGGCTGCCGCCAACAAACAACAAGGCGAACCCAACACACTTGCGTTGGACCAACTAGTTACAGGCATGTACCAACCGCGCACGCGCATGGACGAAGGCGCTTTGTATGAGCTTGCTGAGAGCATCAAAGTCCAAGGCATCATGCAGCCGATCTTGGTTCGTAAATTAGACAGCGGCAACAACGCAGGCAAATACGAAATCATCGCAGGTGAGCGCAGAAGCCGTGCCGCCAAACTCGCTGGCTTAGACGAAGTACCAGTGCTCGTTCGCAACGTACCCAACGAAGCCGCCGCCGCGATGGCCTTGATTGAAAACATCCAACGCGAAGA
>DDYJ01000037.1:13237-16003 GCA_002347905.1 Comamonadaceae bacterium UBA2237
CAAACCATGTTGATGGCTGGCGATATTGATATGGGCCATGCACGTGCCTTGCTCGCGCTAGACCGCGCCACGCAAATCACAGCCGCCAATCAAATCAGCGCCAAAAAACTCTCGGTGCGCGAAGCGGAAAGCTTGGTCAAAAAATTGAGCGCCGAATTCAACCTCGTACCGCAAAAGCCGAAAAAAGAAAAAACGCGCGACATGAAACGGGTGGAAGAAGAGTTGTCAGATTTGCTCACCGCGCAAGTGGAGGTGCGTGTAAAAAAACGCGTCAAGCGCAAAGGCAAATTAGAAGACATGGGCGAGGTAGCCATTCAGTTTGGTTCGCTCGACGCTTTAAATGGCTTGATCGATAAGTTGCGCGGGCACGCTGCTACGTAAAAAATATGCTCGCCAAACTGGCCTTTCTTTTATTACCAAAGGACCTTTTTCAAGGACGGCCAACAGAGAGGCTTTTACGTGCTTCGGGCTGGACATACCTTAGCGGTGTGTTGGTGTCTTTATTACTGTTTGTGCTCGCGCATCCGCAGTATGACTACCGTATCCATTTAATCAGCGCCTTGGTTTTTTTGCTGAGTTATGCGTCGGTGCGAATGGGCATTACCAACTACACCTGGATTAAATTTGGCGCCTTCTGGTCTCTTTTGGAATTTATCTATATCACCGCCAATACGGGTGGAATTAATTCACCAGCGATGGTGTGGATGTCGATAATTGGTGTTGTCTTCATCCTTTTCTTCAACCGAGTCGCCACACAGATCTTGATTGCGCTGCTGTTTTCCGTTTATTTATTTTTTTATATCTTAGGTTTAAAGGGGTTAGTACCTAACGTAGTTCTGATGAATCAAGACACCATTGCATGGGCATTGACATACAAAGTTAGCGTGATTCTCATGGTGCTATTAGGCGCTTTGGCAACCGATTGGATGTACGGTCATTTATTAGAAGAGATCGATTCAAAGAATAAAGCGCTAGAAGAAACGCAAAATAAAATTTTGCAAGCTCAAGGGCATAAAGACGAATTCATTGCATCCATCGGCCATGAAGTGCGTACGCCTATGAATGCCATTTTGGGCTTTAATGACATCCTGCGTCAAGAACTCGCCAGTAATCCAGACGATGTCCATGCTGTTGACTTGATAAGGCGATCAACGGAGCAACTGCTGGGACTTGTTAATAATGTATTGGATTTTTCGCAATTGCAAGCCAACCGTTTGTCGCTGGTGGCAAGCAAGTTTTCCTTAAGCCACTTAGCGCAAGAAGTATTTGGCAAATACCAACCATTGGCCCAACAAAAAAACCTTAGCTTAGTGATGGATGCCAATAGCGTTCACGACATATGGGCCACGGGCGACAAGCAGCGCATCATGCAGGCCTTGCAATACCTTCTTGACAACGCATTGAAATTCACCAATGAAGGACAAATCACTATAAGTGTCAGCAAGGTCATTCGCGGCGTACGATTTGAAATACAAGACACGGGAATTGGCATAGCACCCGAAAACCAAAGGCAAATTTTTTTACGGTTTGAGCAAGCCAATCTAGAGACAAACCGACTATATGGCGGCTCGGGTTTAGGGCTTGCGATCTGCGACCGACTCGTCAAGCGTATGGGGGGCGAAATTGGTGTTAAAAGTGCAGTCCATCAAGGTGCCACGTTTTGGTTCATGCTTCCATTACCAACCGAACACATAAAGCATAAAAACACCGACGTGATGACACATACCAATCGGAGCAAAGCACCCATTCGGTTTTTGTTAGTAGACGACAACGCCGTCAACCTGATGGTGGCAAAACTTATGTTGAAGAAGTGCTTTCCAAATTGCAGCGTGACAGACGTTCCTAGTGGAAAAGCGGCGCTTACTGCGCTGGGCGAACAGGTTTTCGATATGGTGCTCATGGATGTTGTTATGCCAGACATGGACGGCCCGACCGCAACGCAAACCATTAGAAAGAATTTGACCGCACCCGCAAGCCGCATCCCAGTGATCGCCATTACTGCCAATACACACCCAATAGACCGCGATCGTTACCTAGCTGCGGGAATGAACGATGTGATTCACAAGCCCCTAGATATCGGCGATATGGCCAGCAGAATTTCTGCTGCTTTGTCTGAGCACGAAAAGGGGTTGGATTGATGGCCAAGCAACAACCTCTAGACATGACAACACGGTTAGCACCCTATTTGCCAAAGGCGTTCCAAGAAGGGCATCGGCCTTACTTATTTGTGCTAGCTTGGCTCACCATTATTTTGGTGTTACTACTAATTTTTTTTGATCCAAACGATAACCAGCTGATTCCGAGATTAGGCATCATTGCGCTCATATTCTTCGAATTTGTGATGCTTCAATTTGGGGCGTCAGAAAAAAAAGCGGTTGTCATTGTTTTGATTGCTTACAACGCGCTGATTATTTATTTAAGCCTACTGACAGGAGGCATTTATTCGCCTAAGTTGAACTGGATCATGTTGGCGCCGTTGGTTGCTTTTTATGTGCTCGGTAAAAAACAGGGTTTTATTTTTCTCGGATTGGGCATCTTGGAGTACTTCATCGTTGCATGGTGCACAAGCAACGCAATTTTGCTGGAGCCACTCAAACTAGGCAACGAAGAACTGCGCGGATCATTTGCAACCTATACCGCCACATTATTGGCCGTGCTCTTTACCCCTTATCTCTACAACAACATGTTTCGCAAAACATTCAAAACGCGGGGCATTTACAACCGACAACTCAAAGAGAACCAAGAAGAACTAGAGCGTGTGTCTGC
>DDYJ01000181.1 GCA_002347905.1 Comamonadaceae bacterium UBA2237
AAAGGCGCCGGTGTACTCCAGCACTTCTTCGGCGGTTTTCACTTTGGTGAAAAACTGCGCGACTTCGGTTTTGATGCCGCCGTTACCAGCGATGTACATCTCCCAACCACTGTCGACGCCGATGATGCCAACGTCTTTGATACCCGCTTCCGCACAGTTGCGTGGGCAACCCGACACTGCAAACTTCACTTTGTGGGGTGCGTACATGCGCCACATCGCGCGTTCCAAGTCTTTGCCCATATTGGTACTGTCTTGCGTGCCCATGCGACACCACTCACTGCCCACACAGGTTTTGACGGTTCGAAGCGCTTTGGCATAAGCGTGTCCAGAGGGCATGCCAATGTCTTTCCAGACATTGACCAAGTCTTCTTTTTTAACACCTAACAAGTCAATGCGTTGACCACCAGTGACTTTGACGGTTGGGATTTTGTATTTATCAACTACGTCAGCAATACGACGCAATTCGTCGGCGGTGGTTTCACCGCCCCACATGCGTGGGATGACGCTGTAGGTACCGTCTTTTTGAATATTCGCGTGGCTACGCTCATTGATAAAGCGACTTTGGGGATCGTCTTGCGCTTCTTTGGGCCAACTGCTTAGTCGGTAGTAATTGATAGCTGGACGGCAGCTTGCGCATCCTGTTGGATGGCGCCAATTCAAAAACTGAAACACGGCTTCATTAGTCAAAAGCTTGTGGTCGCGAATCGCATCACGCACATCTTGGTGGCTGTGGTCTGTACAACCGCAAATTGCTTTTTTCTTCGGCGTGGCAGAGTAATCGCCGCCGGCAGTGAACATCAAGATTTGTTCGACCAAGCCGGTGCAAGATCCGCAGGATGCGCTGGCTTTGGTGTGTTTGCGCACCTCGTCCAAGGTGAACAGACCTTTGTCTTTGATGGCTTTGCAAATCGCGCCCTTGTTCACGCCGTTGCAACCGCATACTTCGGCGTCATCGGGCATGCTGGCGGCTTTGCTATGTCCTTCGTGGCCCACGTCGCCAATATTGGATTCACCAAACATCAGCTTTTCGCGAATATCGGCAACGCTGCGCCCATCGCGTAACAGTTTGAAATACCAACTGCCGTCCACCGTATCGCCATACAAACATGCGCCGACCAATTGGTCGTTGCGAATGACGAGTTTTTTGTAGACACCTTCGTGGGGGTCGCTCAAGACGATTTCTTCGGTCGATCCATCGGTACTGCCCATGAAGTCGCCCGCGCTGAACAAATCGATGCCGGTGACTTTGAGTTTGGTGGAGGTGAGTGAACCGGTATAGCGGCCAATTCCGTATTCCGCCAAATGGTTGGCCAAGACTTTGCCTTGTTCAAACAAAGGCGCGACCAAACCATAGGCAATACCGCGGTGCGCTGCACATTCACCCACGGCGTAAATGCGCGCGTCGGTGACGGTTTGCAGCGTGTCGGTGACCACAATGCCACGCTCGCAATGCAAGCGCATTTTTTCAGCCAAGGCGGTGTTGGGGCGAATGCCCACTGTCATCACAACCAATTCGGCCAAGGCATGCGTGCCGTCTTTGAACAAGACTTGCGCTACACGACCGTTGGCGTCACCCAATATTTCTTGGGTTTGTGCGCCAATGCGAAATTGCATGCCACGTGCTTCCAGCGACAGCTGCAATAACTTGCCAGCCGTCTTGTCGAGTTGGCGCTCCATCAGCCATTCGGCGACATGCACCACAGTGACCGACATGCCTCGCTTCATCAAGCCGTTGGCAGCTTCTAGACCCAGCAAACCGCCGCCAATGACAACCGCATGCTTGTATTTTTGGGCCGCATCGATCATGGCTTGTGTATCAGCAATGTCGCGGTAGGCCAGAACACCGTCGAGTTCGCGCCCAGGAATGGGCAGCATGAAGGGGTTAGAGCCCGTTGCCAAGATCAATCGGTCGTAAGAAGCTGTGCGTTTCTCGCCGGTAGAAGTTTCGGCATAGACGATGCGCTTGACACGGTCTATTTCTGTGACGGTCCAACCCGTGTGCAAGGTGATGCCGTTCTCGCTGTACCAACTCAAGGGATTGAGAATGATTTCGTCGAGTTGTTGTTCGCCCGCCAAAACGGGCGACAACAAAATGCGGTTGTAGTTGGGATGCGGTTCACTGCCAAAGACAGTGATGTCGTAGAGGTCGGGTGTGAGTTTGATCAACTCTTCCAAGGTGCGGACACCGGCCATGCCGTTGCCCACCATGACTAATTTAAGTTTTGACATCAGGTTTTCTCCACATGCGCTTGACGCGTGTACAGGAAATCGATCACCGCTTTTCTGTAATTCAGATAGGCGGGGTTATCGGCCAAGGTGACGCGTGAGCGGGGGCGCGGCAAGTAGATGTGCAGCACTTCGCCAATCGTGGCGGCAGGGCCGTTGGTCATCATCACGATCTTGTCTGAGAGCAAAACAGCTTCGTCGACATCGTGCGTCACCATCACCACTGTGCTGTGAGTGTTGGCGACGATGGCGAGTAACTCATCTTGCAACTTGGCGCGTGTCAGGGCGTCAAGTGCACCAAAAGGCTCGTCCATCAACAGCACTTGCGGTTCCATCGCCAAGGCACGGGCGATGCCCACGCGTTGTTTCATGCCGCCTGAAATTTCGCCGGGACGTTTTTGTGCTGCGTGGCTTAAACCAACCATCTCGAGTGCCGCATGGGTGCGCGCCACCAATTGGGCTTTGTCTTCTTTGGCTTTGCCATCGACCACACCGCTGTGTCCGAATACGCGTTCTACGCCCAAGTAAACGTTTTCAAAACATGTGAGCCAAGGCAGTAAGGAATGGTTTTGGAACACCACGGCACGTTCGGGGCCAGGGCCTGCAATTTCGCGGTTGGCGCAAATCAAGTTACCCTGGCTAGGCGTCGTCAATCCCGCGATGAGGTTGAGTAGGGTGGATTTGCCGCATCCCGAGTGGCCAATGAGTGCAACGAACTCGCCTTTGGCCACGTTCAAGTTGATATCACGCAAAGCAGGGAAATCGCCTTTGGCCGTTTTAAAGGTTTGGGCAACGCCTTGAATTTCTAAATATTTGGTGGTCAATCCTTCGCTCATGACTTCACCTCCTCATAGGTGAATGCGGTGGCGATTTTGATCAGCGCGTATTCCAAGATCAAACCGACGATGCCAATGACAAAAATGGCGATGATGATGTTTTTTACGTTCAGGTTGTTCCACTCGTCCCACACCCAAAAGCCAATGCCCACACCGCCCGTCAACATCTCGGCGGCGACTATCACCAGCCATGCAGTGCCTACGGCCAAACGCACGCCTGTCAACATATAGGGCAAGACTGCGGGAAACAGAATCGTGCGGATGATCTTCCACTCCGAGAGGTTCAACACACGCGCAACGTTCATATAGTCTTGCGGCACGCGTTGCACGCCGACTGCGGTGTTGATGATCATGGGCCAGATGGAGCAAATAAATATCGTCCAAATCGCTGCGGGGTTCGCGCCTTTGAACACCAACAAACCAATCGGCAGCCAAGCCAATGGCGACACAGGTCGCAACAAACTAATAAGATGGTT
>DDYJ01000137.1:0-1855 GCA_002347905.1 Comamonadaceae bacterium UBA2237
GAGCCTTTGCCACCGCCATGAACGGCCGGCCCGGCCCTGTTGTGGTCGTTTTGCCAGAGGATATGTTGGTGCGCGAGGTCACGGCGCGTCCCGTTCCACGCGTCGAAGCGGTACAGGCTTGGTGCGATCCGGGCGGCTTGCGCCAACTGCGCGAGATGTTGTTGGCCGCTAAAAAGCCTTTTGTCATCGCCGGTGGAAGTGGCTGGACGCCGCAATCTGCCCAAGCCCTGCAACGCTTTGCCGAAAACTGGAAGTTGCCAGTGGGTAATGCCTTCAGATTTCAAGACACGTTTGATAACCACCATCCGCAGTATGCAGGCGACGTGGGCATCGGTATCAATCCCAAGTTAGCGCAACGTATCCGAGACAGTGACTTGGTTTTGGCCATTGGCACCCGTTTGGGCGAAATGACTACCAGCGGCTACACCCTTCTGCAGGCCCCTAAACCCACCCAAAAGTTGGTGCATATCCATTCCAGCGCCGAAGAACTCAACCGTGTCTACCACGCCGATCTGGCCATGATGGCCACGATGAATGCAGCGGCTCGTGCATTGGAAGTGCTGGATGCCCCTAAGGACTTACCATGGCAAGCTTGGACTTTGGAGGCTAACGCCGATTACCAAGCCAATATGCAGCCGCAAAAGCTGCCAGGCGACATTGATATGCCCGCCATAGTCGGCGTGATCAGCAAGTTGTTACCCGAAGATGCAATCTTGACCAATGGCGCCGGAAATTTTTCGAGCTGGGTACATCGATTCCACAAACACCGTGGTCTGGCGCATGGGCACAGAGTGCAGCTTGCGCCTACTTCGGGGTCGATGGGCTACGGCGTACCCGCCGGTATTGCTGCAAGTATTTTGACGGGGCGCACCGTATTCACCATCGCGGGCGACGGCGACTTTTTGATGAATGGACAAGAGTTGGCGACTGCTGTGCAACACGGCGCCAAAACCATCATTGTTTTGCTCAACAACAGCGTCTACGGCACGATTCGTATGCACCAAGAGCGCGACTACCCCAACCACTCAAGCGGCTCGTATTTGAAGAACCCGAGCTTTGCGCAATTGGCACAAGCCTATGGCTATGCTGGCGTTCGCATCACGCGTACCGATGAGTTTGAGTCAGCCTTTCAGGCGGCAATAGAGCGCAAAGAGGGCACCTTGATTGAAATCATGATCGACGAAGACGTGATCACGACCCGCGCCTCGCTTACGACGATTCGTGAAGCGGCCATAGCTAGGCTGGCTAAATCAAAATAGTTCTTCTGCAAGGGCTAATCCAAAGGGGGAACGTAAGCAAAAGTGCTGAAGTAAGGCACTTAGCTGCAAGGGTTTCATGCAAAAGAAAAGGGCTGCCAAGGCAGCCCTTATTCGTCGGAAGACAGAGTGCTTAGCTCAAGTGCTTGCCAATCAAGCCAGCCAATTCGAACATGGTGACTTGATTTTTGCCGAACACGGCTTTGAGTTTTTCGTCAGCGTTGATGTTGCGCTTGTTAACAGAGTCTTGCAGGCCGTGCTTTTTGATGTAGACCCACAACTTGCTGACCACTTCTGTACGAGGAACAGGTGTGGCGCCAATAACAGCTGCCAGAGCAGCGCTAGGTGTCATGGCTTTCATGAACGCAGCGTTTGGCGTGCGCTTTTTGGCTGGCGCCTTTTTAGCGGCAGGGGCTTTTTTTGCTACGACTTTTTTAGCGGGAGCTGCTTTCTTTGCAGCAGGTTTTTTAGCAGGAGCGGCTTTTTTAGCCGTTGCTTTTTTTGCAGTTGCCATTTTTGATTTCCTTCTAGAAGTGATTTTTGTAACCCGGTCTAAGACGAATCTTCCGAGCGGGCTTGATGCTACTGGAGAAAATTGC
>DDYJ01000137.1:1880-3387 GCA_002347905.1 Comamonadaceae bacterium UBA2237
GTTTCCAAGGGGAAAAGCATATTTTTCACTCGAGAGCGCAAGTTTTTTCGAGGTGAAAACAGATGGGAACTTTTTGCGTTTTCATAGGCAGATCCAATAAATTTTCATCATGCAATAAATTTATTTCAAATCATGAAATTTATAAAATCTAGATCTTTAAAAATATTTTATATTATGAATAATTTAATTCATAATTCAAAAAATTTATAATAAGTTATTGAAAAATATAAGAAAAATAAAATTCTTATATAAGACATATGAGACGATTTGGCTCTTCTATAAGACTTAAACTGATTTCCACATCTTGCTCATCAACAAGAGCACTGAGACGGATTTCTTTTTTTAACCTTTAGGAGTAAAACATGCCCCAATCCCTGAACGAACAACTTAGCCGTGCCCAGCAAATCGCTGCCCTTGAGAAAGACTGGGCGACTAACCCACGCTGGAAAGGTGTCAAGCGCGGTTACAGCGCTGCAGATGTGGTGCGCCTTCGTGGCAGCGTGCAGATTGAGCATTCATTGGCCAAGCGCGGCGCAGAAAAGCTCTGGCGCCTGATTAACGGTGAAGCCAAAAAAGGCTATGTGAACTCCTTTGGTGCCATCTCTGCTGGCCAAGCCATGCAGCAAGCCAAGGCCGGTTTGGAAGCCGTCTACTTGTCGGGCTGGCAAGTCGCAGCGGACGGAAATACGTCAGAAACCATGTACCCAGACCAATCGCTGTACGCCTATGACTCTGTTCCCACCATGGTGCGCCGCATCAACAACACTTTCAAACGCGCTGACGAAATCCAATGGGGTCGTGGAATCGAGCCAGGCAGCAAAGACTTTGTCGATTTCTTCTTGCCCATCGTCGCAGACGCTGAAGCAGGTTTTGGCGGCGTACTCAATGCGTTTGAATTGATGAAAAACATGATTTCCTCTGGTGCGGCTGGCGTGCACTTCGAAGACCAATTGGCAGCTGTCAAGAAATGCGGCCACATGGGTGGCAAAGTTTTGGTACCAACACATGAGGCCTGCGAAAAACTCATCGCTGCCCGCTTTGCCGCAGACGTGATGGGCGTGCCCACCATCGTTTTGGCCCGTACCGATGCCGAGGCCGCCAACTTGGTCACCAGTGACCACGATGCCAATGACAAACCGTTCTTGACGGGCGAACGAACCCAAGAAGGTTTTTACCGCGTCAAAAACGGACTAGAACAAGCCATCAGCCGTGGCGTCGCCTATGCACCTTATGCCGACTTGGTCTGGTGCGAAACCGGTGTGCCGGACATCGGCTTTGCCCGTGAATTCGCGCAAGCGGTGCATGCGTCAAGCCCAGGCAAATTGCTGTCTTACAACTGCTCGCCTTCTTTTAACTGGAAGAAGAACTTGAACGACAAGCAAATCGCGACGTTCCAAGACGAGCTTTCAGCGCTTGGCTACAAGTATCAGTTCATCACTTTGGCTGGCATTCATATCAATTGGTACAACACCTTCCAGTTCGCCCACGCATATGCCAACGGCGAAGG
>DDYJ01000137.1:3469-3712 GCA_002347905.1 Comamonadaceae bacterium UBA2237
CCAAGCCGTATGGGCCTTTAGGTGTTAAGTGAAGCTTTCACTACAGCGAAGCCAAAGGCGAGCAGACACCTTTCGCGCGCCCATCCCCCTCGGCCAAAGAACGAGCGCGTAAAATCAACGAAAGCGTCTCTTCACATTAACCGAGCGCGGCCCCAGCCGCGCTTTTTTCATTCAGGCACATGGTTCAGATCACACTTCCCGACGGTTCGCAACGTGAATTCCCAGGCCCAGTCACTGTGGCCG
>DDYJ01000032.1:0-3185 GCA_002347905.1 Comamonadaceae bacterium UBA2237
TGGCGATGCCCACGACAGGACGGTCTAGCGCTTTGTCCGTGTAACCCGCCCCTTTGATAAAGGCTTTTCTTAGGAAGAGTGAGAAACCTTTGTCACCATAAGAGGTAAGACCTTTGCGCAGGCCAGACTCTGGTTTGTTTGGTGAAACTGCGGCGGAAGCTGGTTTTTTGGGAGTAGTCATACAAGCTGAGGCTTAAAAATACAAGACCTCGGACTGTAGTGGCAAATCTGAGCACCCGCGTACCTTTGAGGGAAAGCCATTAGGTAGTTTTAGGGGGTGGTATGCCAAAATGTTTATTGTTTCAAGGAGCCAATATGAACCGCATCATGTCAGTCGCTAGTGGACTTTTTGTTAGTCTGAGTTTGTCGCTTTGTGCGTATGCGCAAAATATTTCCATTGCAACGGGTGGAACTGGCGGTGTGTATTACCCCATGGGTGGTGGCATGGCTGCCGTGCTGTCAAAACATGTTCCCGGCATGCAGGCCACGGCCGAGGTCACCGGCGGGTCGGTGGACAACTTGAAATTGGTTGCAACAGGCAAGACCTACATTGGCTTTTCAATGACTGATGCAGGGCAAGACGCCTACCGCGGAGAAGACAAATTCAAAGGTAACAAGGTTCCTTTGAAGACGCTGATGGTGCTCTATCCGAACCGGATGCATGTGGTCAGCATTGAGGGTAAAGGCATCAACAAGATGGGGGACCTCAAGGGCAAGCGCGTCTCAACAGGCTCTCCCGGTAGCGCCACAGAGGTGATGGCGTTTCGATTGATTGAAGCTGCTGGACTGGATAAAGATAAAGACATGAAGCGCGAGCGCTTGGGTGCCGCGGAGTCCGTCAACGCCATCAAAGATGGAAAAATTGACGCATTTTTCTGGGTGGGTGGTTTACCTACCGCTGCCGTTACGGATTTAGCTAACACCCCTGGAACCAAAATCAAAATGGTCGACCATGCTGAAGTGGTGGCTGCGATGAATAAAAAATATGGCAATCTTTATGTGGAAGACGTGATTCCAAAAGACGTCTACCGAGGAATGGATACTGACAATAAACAAGCAACCGTCATGAACATATTGGTGGCCCATGAAACGATGGATGAAAAGACAGCGTACAACATTGTGAAAACTATTTTTGACAAACGTGATGATTTGATCGCAGTGCACAAAGAAGCTACAAATTTCAAGTTGAGCAATCAAACCAATGCTGCGACTCCCATTCCTTTTCACCCTGGTGCTATCAAGTACTTTGCTGAAAAAGGTATTAAGCTCAACTAATGAGCGATAAACCTACCCTGCCTTATGCGCCAGAAGACAACCTTGTGCAAGAGGTGGTGATTAGCGAACAGGCACTGCAAAAAGCGGAAGAGTTCATTGAGGCGGAAGAAGGGGCGGCCAATAAATTAACTGGCTGGTTAGGTGTTTTAGTCACCACCTTGGCGGTGGTGATGTCGATTTTTCACCTCTACACCGCCTATGCCATCGTTCCTACGCAAACACTGAGGCCCGTGCACGTGGGCTTTGTATTGGTCTTGTGCTTTTTGATGTTTCCGATTGCAACTAAATACCGCCACCGCATCATGTGGTGGGATTGGTTGGCCGCTTTGCTCTCTATTGCAGTGGTGGTCTACCTCATCGTGGGCGGCGACGATTTCACCGACCGCAACACCTTACCCGAATTCTGGGATGTAGTGCTAGGTATCGCCTTGATTGTCATGGTGATGGAAGCGATGCGACGCACCAATGGCTGGATCATGCCCATCATCACCATGTGCTTTATTTTGTATGCTTTGTATGGCCCGTTATTGCCAGCGCCATGGACGCACAAAGGCTATGCAGTAAGCCGTTTGGTTGGTGTGATGTACATGACCCTAGAGGGAATTTATGGGGTGGCAGTCGATGTGTCGTCCTCTTTGATTATTTTGTTCACCATCTTTGGTGCGTTCTTGCAGTATTCAGGAGCGGGCAAGTTTTATATTGACTTTTCTTTTTCAGCGATGGGCGGGAAACCCACTGGTGCTGGACGAACGGTAGTGTTGGCTTCATTTTTATTGGGCGGCCCATCTGGCTCGGGTGTAGCGACCACGGTGACCTTAGGATCCGTAGCGTATCCTATGCTGGCCAAAGCTGGCTATGAGCGCAATGCAGCGGGTGGTTTATTGGCTGCGGGAGGTTTAGGCGCGATTATTTCGCCACCGGTGTTGGGCGCTGCTGCGTTTTTAATTGCCGAGTTTTTAAAAATCTCTTACCTCGACGTGCTTTTGATGGCCGTGATACCGACCTGCATGTTTTATTTGGCGCTGTTTTTGATGGTGGAAATTGATGCCCGTAAATATGGCATGGGTCAAACCGCTTTTGACAAAGTGGACACGGTATGGAACTTGACCAAAAATTACGGATTCCACTTTTTGTCACTGGTCTCCATCATCGCTTTCATGATGTGGGGGTTCTCTCCCGTGCTCTCTGTATTCTGGGCGACGGTGGTCTCATTTTTAAGTAGTTTTTTGCGACGTGACTGCGCTTTGATTTCTTATGACTTGTTTCAAGGCAAAGGGTCATTTTGGTCATTGTTTTTAAAGTCGCCTTTTATGAAAGCGATGGAAGGTGGCTCCGTCGGAGTTTTGAATGTTGCTGCAACATGTGCTGGTGCCGGAATCATTGTGGGCGTGGTGACACTCACAGGTTTAGGTTTGAAGTTCAGCACCATCGTGATTGATTACGCAGGTGGCTCTTTGCTTCTCACAGCGATCTTCACCTCTTTGGTAGTTTGGATTGTGGGGTTGGCAGTTCCTGTGACTGCCTCTTACATTATTTGTGCGGTGATTGCTGCGCCTGCTTTGATCAAGTTAGGCGTTCCAGACTTTGCCGCCCATATGTTTATCTTTTATTACGCAGTGCTCTCTGAAGTATCACCACCAACCGCTTTGTCTCCCTTTGCAGCAGCTGCGATTACAGGCGGGGATCCGTACAAAACGACACTTCAGTGTTGGAAGTACACCATTCCTGCATTCTTGGTTCCGTTTATGTTTGTGTTGGATACAAGTGGTCAAGGCTTGTTGTTGATGGGTTCTACAAAAGCATTGGCCAATGCGGACTGGGTCTCTATCGCACAAGTTACCGCCACTTGCGCGGTGGGTATTGCATCGTTGGCCGTAGGTTTCCAAGGATGGGCTTGGTTAAAAACCACT
>DDYJ01000032.1:3210-5015 GCA_002347905.1 Comamonadaceae bacterium UBA2237
CCGCGATGTCTATGCAGTATGTTCGCTTTAAAAATAGCAGGAGTCTGACTTGAAAACATTAGATGCCACGGCTAAGGGCGTTTACCTCATCACCGTCACGCCTTTTACTGATTCAGGTGCCTTAGATTTGCCAAGCACCGACCGCATGGTGGACTTTTGTTTAGGAGCCGGTGTGACAGGGTTGACCGTTCTCGGCATCATGGGAGAGGCTACCAAACTCACAGCAGAAGAATCACGCACCTATGTGAAACAAGTGCTGGCCCGTGTTGCAGGTCGCGTGCCAGTCGTGGTGGGCGCATCGGCCGCAGGCTTTGCGCCCATGAAAGAACTCACCCAAAGCGTGATGGATTTAGGTGCATCTGGCGTGATGGTCGCACCACCTTCCACAGTGAAAACAGACGACCAAATCGTTAGCTACTTTGATATGGTGAGTGAAACCTTAGGACCTGATGTGCCTTGGGTGTTGCAAGACCATCCTGTATCGACTGGCGTGCAAATGTCGGCTTCTGTCATATTGCGCATCATTAAAAATTCACCTACGTGTGTGATGTTGAAACACGAGGATTGCCCGGGTCTTGCCAAGATGTCTGCCTATCGCGCTGCAAGCGACAAAGGGGACGCAAAACGCATTTCAATTTTGACGGGCAATGGTGGCGGTTTGTTCTTGCCAGAAGAACTTTCGCGCGGTGCTGATGGTGCCATGACGGGCTTTGCATATCCCGAGATGATGGTCGATGTAGTGCGTGCCCACGCTGCAGGTGATGTAGAGCGTGCGCATGATCTATTCGACGCTTACTTGCCTTTGTCGCGCTACGAACAGCAAGCTGGGATTGGGTTGGCCGTACGCAAACACTTGTTAGCGCAGCGTGGCGTGATTGCCAGTGCTGCGATTCGTAAACCTGGGCCTAAGATCTCTGCTGCGGATCTTGCTGACTTAGACCGCTTGGTGAAGCGGCAAACGCGTCGACTGGCTGAGCTCGGCTGAAAGCTGGCTTGGTGACGCATTTGCTGTTTTTATTTTTGTTTTCCCCACCATTTTTGATATGACTGACAACACGCAACTCACACTGTCGCAAGAAGCGATAAATATTCTGTCAAAAGTAACGACAGCCACATTGACGACCTTGTTGTTAAAAAAAAATTTGCGCAATGTGTGGCTGCGCAACACCAAGCCTATTCGCAAGGGTCAACCCCGTTTGGTTGGCAGAGCGTTTACTTTGCGCTTTGTTCCTGCACGAGAAGATTTAGCTACGCCTGAATCGTGGGCGTCTCCCATTTCAACCCGCGCTGCGATTGAAGATATGCCTGCTGGCTGTATTGCTGTTGTGGATTCGATGGGTGTACAAGACGCGGGCATTTTTGGTGACATCTTGTGCGCACGTATGGTCAAGCGCGGTGTCTCTGCCTTGATCACTGATGGTGTGGTGCGGGATGCTGCCGGCGTTCTAGGTACTGGAATGAACGTCTGGTGCAACGGCGTGGCAGCGCCTCCATCGGTCGCAGGCTTAACGTTTGTTGATTGGCAAAAACCTATTGCGTGTGGTGGTGTGGCCGTTTTCCCAGGCGACGTGATCGTGGTCGATGACGATGGCGCTGTTTTGATTCCTGCTGCATTGTTGGACGCCATGCTCAAAGAAGGTCCAGAGCAAGAGCGCATGGAAGGTTGGATCATGTCGGAAGTGGAGAAGGGTGTTCCACTTCCAGGTTTGTATCCTATGGATGCAGCAACTAAGGAGCGCTACCAAGCCGATATGGCAAAACAGAACTAAGAAATTTATAAATTAATTAGGTTCTGACCCCAATTA
>DDYJ01000008.1:0-469 GCA_002347905.1 Comamonadaceae bacterium UBA2237
AATCGCGCCACCCCGTGGTCGATGCCTTGCTCTCAGGCGTGCTCGCGGTTGCTGTGGCGTCACCCTGTACTGCGCCGTTTATGGGCGCTTCCCTTGGCGTGGCGATGACCATGCCTGCTTGGCAGGCCTTGTCGGTATTTGCTTGCATGGGTCTTGGCCTAGCCCTGCCATTTTTGTTGGCAAGTTGGGTGCCTGCGGTGGCGCAGGCTTTACCCAAGCCGGGGGCGTGGATGGCCACCTTACGCCATGCCTTGGCCTTCCCCATGATCGCAACCGTCATTTGGTTGGTCTGGGTCTTTGGCCTACAGACCAGCGTGACGAAGGCCATGCTTTTGTTGGGTGGATTGCTACTTGTGGCGCTTATGGTTTGGGCGAGTCGCTTCAAAACGGTGCTTGCGCGTACTGTTCAAGTTTTGGGTTTGGTGGCTATGGGCTGGATTGGCCTTGAGGTTCTAGCCAATACAAATGC
>DDYJ01000008.1:572-1358 GCA_002347905.1 Comamonadaceae bacterium UBA2237
GACTTCACTGCCGCTTGGTGCGTGACCTGCCAAATCAACAAACAAACCACCCTCAACCAACCGGATGTGCTAGCCGACTTTGCGGACAAACAGGTCCGCCTGATGCGCGCCGATTGGACGCGCCGCGACCCTGCTATCTCGCGCGCCCTCAGTGAACTAGGCCGTAGCGGCGTACCCGTTTATGTGCTCTACGCGCCCAACCGTGCGCCACAAGTACTTTCTGAGCTTTTAAGTGTGGGGCAAGTGCGTGAGGCTTTGGCGCAACTGCAGCCAACAACAGTGATCAACTAGCACAAAAATGACGGCAAAACACAATTTTTTTGTCATAGAACGGCTACTTATGCACAAAATTGAGGCCTGCATCACAACGCTTTGCGGTATATCGGATTTGTCATTCAAAAAAGTTTAAATTAGCTAAGTCATTGATTTATATGGATTTAAACGAATGCTTTTTTTTCAGGCAATCTGTTCAAAGCCTTAATTGATGCGCCTTCGGCACTGCTAGCGACAACATATCAACAAAGTTATCCACAGAAATGCTGAGTTATCGCTCAAGCCCATAAAAATCAAGCACTTAAGTCGCTCTTGACCAAATTACCTCAACTCATCAGGCCAACTTGACACTTGACATGTCGCACATTGTTTCCGTAATCGTTCACACCCCCGCACACAGCGGGTTGGTGGATGTGCTGTCGTATGTGAGCGAAGAGGCACTTGCTACAGGCACCTTGGTGCGAGTACCTTTGGGGAAACGCGAGTTGATGGGGGTGGTGTGGGACGCAAAAC
>DDYJ01000008.1:1404-5031 GCA_002347905.1 Comamonadaceae bacterium UBA2237
CTTTGCGCCCTATTTCTAGCGTTTTGGGAGGTATAGCGCCTTTGAACACGCATTGGTGTGACTTAGTTCGCTTTGCTGCGCACTATTACCAACGCAGTGTTGGTGAAGTCGCCCTAGCCGCCNNAAAGCGTCCAAAGTCGCAAGCACCCCGGCGAGTTCAGGACCAGCGGCGCCGATACCCGCGTCGACCCCCGAACAAACAGAAGCCCTGCAAAACATCGCCAGCCACAAAGGCCCTTTCCTACTTTTTGGCAATACCGGCAGCGGCAAAACCGAGGTGTATTTGCGCGCGGCGCAGTACCAGTTAGCGAAAGACGCATCCGCACAAATTTTGGTGATGGTGCCCGAGATCAATCTCACGCCACAACTGGAGTCACGCTTTCGAGCCCGCTTTGCGCCGCAGTGGGGGGACGATTGCGTGGTGGCGATGCACAGCAACCTCACGCCTGCGCAACGCTTGAAGAATTGGCTAGCGGCGCACAACGGCCACGCGCGCATAGTGTTGGGCACGCGCATGGCAGTGTTTGCGTCGATGCCGCATTTGCAACTCATCGTGGTCGACGAAGAGCATGACCCAAGCTACAAACAGCAAGAGGGAGCACGCTACTCTGCACGCGATTTGGCCGTTTACCGAGGCCAATTAGAAAACGCCAAAGTCATCTTGGGTTCGGCGACGCCTTCACTAGAGAGTTGGCACCACAGCCGCCCTGCCACCGACACCACGCAAGCCGGACGCTATATGCGTTTGCATATGCCGTCGCGTGTGGGAGATGGTGCGTTGCCTTTTGTGCGTCGGGTGGACATGAACCACCAACCCAAGAAAACCGTGTTCTCTAGCCAGCTGTTAGACGCCATCCGTGAGCGCGTGACACGCGGTGAACAGATTTTGGTGCTGCTCAACCGACGTGGCTATGCCCCTGTGTTGCATTGCCCCGATTGCGACTGGAAAAGCCAGTGCCCGCATTGCAGCGCGTTTCGGGTGTTTCACAAACTCGACCGCACCCTGCGTTGCCACCACTGCAGCTTCACCCAGTCGGTACCGCGCGCCTGCCCCGCCTGCGGCAATGCAGACATTCAACCCCTGGGACGCGGCACGGAGCAACTGGAAGAGCATTTGGGTGAACTGCTATCGGATGTACGCCGAACTGACGGTGAACCTTTGCGCATTAGCCGAATCGATGCTGACAGCACACGACTCAAAGGCGAGCTAGAACGCCAACTCGCCGAGGTGCATGCGGGCGCGGTCGATGTACTGGTGGGCACCCAAATGATCGCCAAGGGCCACGACTTTCGCAGGGTGACTTTGGTGGCGGCGTTAAACCCCGATGGCGCTTTGTTCTCCAGCGACTTTCGCGCACCCGAGCGGCTGTTTAGTTTGCTGATGCAGGCAGCGGGGCGCGCTGGGCGCGACGCCCAGATGCAACGCATCAGCCCTTGCGAGATGTGGGTGCAAACCTTCCACCCGCAACACCCCTTGTTTGAAGCGCTCAAACAGCATGATTTCCCTGCATTTGCTGCCCAACAACTTGGTGAACGGCAACAGGCCCAATTGCCGCCCTTTAGTTTCCAAGCTTTGGTGCGCGCGGAGGCACGCAACCAGGCCGCGGCCCAGGCTTTTTTAAATGCGGGCCGTGATGCAGGCGCGGGCTTAGCCGAGTCGCTGCATATAGATATCTACCCCGCCGTACCCATGGCCATGCAGCGGGTGGCCAATGTGGAGCGCGCACAAATGCTGATCGAGTGCCACTCGCGCAAAGCGTTACAGCAGTTTTTAAGCATTTGGCATCCGCAGGTACATGCTTTGCGCTCTGAGCACCGTCCAATTATCCGATGGGCAATTGACGTAGATCCTTTGGCGATTTGAGCCCACGCAATGAACGCAATCGGCTGAGAGCCACTCAATTAGCTAGTTGCCAATCAACAGCGCCACAGCGCCCGAAAAGGTCAAGAATGCGGTAGCGGTGGAGAGCAAGATGATGTTGGCGATGCGACCCGTATTCGCTCCAAAACGCTCGGTCAACAAAGCAACATTGCTGGCGCTCGGCAAAGCCGCCACCAAAACAACCACCACCAACGTGAAGCGCTCCACGGAAAAGCCTTGTTGTATGGCGGCAGACAGCACCAACAAAACCAAAACCGGGTGCAAGACCAATTTAAAAAACACCGTTGGTAATACCTCGCGCCACAAAATGGGGGCATGCTGGGTTTCATTGGCGCGAATTTGTGAACGCGCCAGCACGGCGCCGATGGTAAAAAGCGCCACAGGCGATGCAGCGTCGGCCAACAGGGCCACTGTTTTATCGAGTGGCTCTATCAATGTGAAGCGCAAGCCCGAAGACGCGGCGCCCAACAAAATCGCCCAAGGCATGGGATTGGTCAGCACGCCTTTGAGTGCGTTTTTTGCAGCTCTGCTGGCACCGTGCTCATCCGCCCCGTCTAAACGCGACAAGGCGATGCACAAAGACGAGGTGATGATCAGGTCCACCAAAATAGTCACGATCGCTGGGCCTGCTGCTGCCGCGCCTAAGAGCGCCACCAAGAGTGGAACGCCCATAAAACCCGTATTGGGAAACGCCCCGACCAATGCACCGAATGCAGCGTCATTCCAGCCAATGCGGCGACTCAAACTCACCGCCACAACAAAGCCCACCATCAACAAAGCGCACAGCGCGTAGGCGCAAAAAAGCGTGACGTCTAGCAATTGCAAAATGGGCGTGCCAGCGCCAAAGCGGTACAACATACACGGCAGGGCAAAAAACAAGACGAAGCCGTTAAGGCCGGGGATAGCGTCTAGAGGCAACCATCTCCGATGGGCGGCGATAAAACCCGCCAAGACCAAAGCGAAAAACGGAAATGTCACTAACAAAATATTTAACACAGGCGTATTTTGCCTTCTAGGTGCGCCAGTATCATTGCCAGCTTTGCTTGAACGGTTCCCCCTGAATGTCTGCTGGTCTGAATTTCGCGCAACAAGAAGCCGTTAATTTCTTGCAGGGGCCGTGTTTGGTGCTCGCAGGTGCGGGGTCTGGCAAAACCCGCGTTATCACCCACAAAATTGGCCGCCTCATNNGAAATGCGCGAGCGCGCCAAACAATTGATTGGCAAAGCCGCTAACGAGGTTCTGGTATGCACCTTCCACGCCTTGGGCGTGCGCATGTTGCGCCAAGACGGCGCAGCTGTTGGGCTCAAGCCGCAGTTCACCATCATGGACAGCGCCGACGTCACCAGTATCTTGAAAGACGCCGGAGGCACCACCGATTCAGCCACGGCTCGCCAATGGCAATGGACGATCAGCCTGTGGAAAAACATGGGGCTCAATTCCGAGCAAGCCCTGGCTATCGCCAAAGACGACAACGAACGCACCATCGCCAAAATCATGGCGCGTTATGAAGAACGTTTGACCGCCTACCAAAGCGTGGACTTTGATGACTTGATCGGCTTACCTCTCAAACTTTTGCAAAACCACGATGATGTGCGCGAAAAATGGCAAGCCCAACTGGCACATGTGCTGGTCGACGAGTACCAAGACACCAACGCCACCCAATACGAAGTGCTCAAGTTTTTGGTGGGTGATAACGCCCGTTTCACCGCCGTGGGCGACGATGACCAATCGATCTATGGCTGGCG
>DDYJ01000008.1:5074-5601 GCA_002347905.1 Comamonadaceae bacterium UBA2237
ACCAGCGCGATTTTGCGCGCCGCAAACCAAGTGATTGCGGCCAATCCCAAGCTGTTTCCCAAAACTCTGTTTTCAGAACTCGGCGAAGGCGAGCCAGTGCGCGTGGTCGACGCCGACAACGAAGAGCACGAAGCCGAACGCGTGGTCGCTCGCATTCAATCTTTGCGCAATGGCGTGGACGCCGCATCAGGCCCGCAATACAAAGAATTGAAAGATTTCGCCGTGCTCTATCGCGCCAATCACCAAGCGCGCGTGTTGGAGAAAGCCTTTCGCAAAGCGCAAATTCCGTACAAAGTGTCTGGCGGGCAAAGCTTTTTTGACCGCGCTGAAATTCGCGATCTCTGCGCGTGGTTACGCCTGTGGGTAAACAACGACGACGATCCCGCATTCTTGCGTGCTGTCACTGCTCCCAAGCGCGGCATAGGCCACCAAACTTTGCAAAGCTTGGGTCTCTTTGCCACGCAGTACAAGGTGAGTTTGTTTGAGGCCTTGTTTAGCAGCAGCTTGCCTTCTGTGCTCAATGCCCG
>DDYJ01000008.1:5679-8839 GCA_002347905.1 Comamonadaceae bacterium UBA2237
GCACGCTGGACGCATGTGATGGAGTTTTGCGACTGGATGGCCCAGCGTTGTGGCGGCGAAATCGAAGACACAGCAGGCGCAACGATGGCATCCGAGCAAAAAAACTTACTAGAAGTCGCGCAAACGATTGCGCTGCTATCGACCCTGAACGAACGCGAGAATGACCAAAACGTGGTGACTCTCTCAACCCTCCACGCGGCCAAAGGTTTGGAGTGGCCGCACGTCATGTTGGTCGGTGTGACCGAGGGCATGTTGCCCTTTCGGATGGACGACGAAGCCGCTAGCGAGCACACCAACGAAAGCCTGGTCACTCGTCTAGAAGAAGAGCGTCGTTTGATGTATGTGGGCATTACCCGCGCCAAAAACACCTTGTCAGTCAGTTGGACCAAACGCCGCAAAAAAGGGCGCGATATGGTCGTCGCGCAACCCAGCCGCTTTATCGCCGAGATGGCTTTGGACAAAACCACGGTGCAAGAAGATCCGCGCGAAAAGTTACGTGCCCTAAGGGCTGAGTTTGCTTTGCGGGCGAGTGCGGCAGCTGAGGCAGCGGCGTTGGCGAATAAATAGCGCTAAGACTAAGCGACGCGCAAACTGTCTAACGTAACGCGCAGTTTTTGTGGTTGCCCCAGTAACTCAACCAAAACAAAAGCGCGGGTCTCGCCATCATGGGCTAGGTATTGGCCCTCCAAACCCTTCAAAGGACCGTTCGCCACGCGCACATTGCTGCCCACATCAAATAAACGCTCGACCGTTTCTGGTGGCGCTTGGCGTAAAAACTCAATCAACTCTGGGGGAACTTTGGCGGGAATATGGCCGAAGCTCACCAATTTGCTGACGCCGAGCGTAGAGCGTATAGGCCCCCAGTTTTGGGTCGTGTCATCCAATTGGATGAAAAGGTAACGACTAAACATGGGCTCGACCACGCGCGTGACGCGTTGGTTACGTAGCTTTTCAACCTCTATGGTTGGCATAAAGCACGCGAAGCCTTGGTTTTGCAAGTTTTCTAAGGCCCTAGTTTCTTGACGTGGCTTGGTGTGGACGACATACCAAGCGGCATTGCTTATTTCTGGCATGTTGATAGTTATGCTTCTGATATTAGTTTGTATCTTACTGAAATTTTGACTCTTACTAACGCATTTTGCTTTTGCAAGGTTTGGTGTTTTTCAATTTTCATGAATGTCTTTGTGCGCTGGCTCACATTCACCCAACCGATCTTGTGATGTTGCCCCAAACCCTTTGGCGGGTTAAAGTGGCGTTTAGGACTTTTGTAAAGTTCCCCTTGCGCGCATCAGTCAAGCACAGTAGCCATCTGGATTCTTTTTGCTTGATAACTACCTTTTGAAAGTTTTGTTATGTCCACCAAAAACCCATTTGATCCCGCCCACATGACTGACAACGTCAAAGAACAGGCGCAGCAAATTTGGCTCGCTGGTTTAGGTGCTTTTGCCAAAGCCCAACAAGAAGGCACCAAAGCCTTCGAAAAACTTGTGACCGATGGCATCACCATGCAACGCAAAGTGCAGCAAACCGCCGCCGAAAAACTGGCCGAAGCCACAGAAAAAGCCACCATGGCTGCGCACACCTTGAACGAGCGCGCCACTGGTCAATGGGACAAGCTAGAAAACATATTCGAAGACCGCGTTGCCAAGGCCCTCAACCGCATGGGCATGCCCTCAGCCCAAGACCTTCACGACCTACAAGCACGCATCGAGGCCTTAGAAGCGCAGTTAGGCAGCAAACCCGCAGCCACCAAAAAAACTCCCGCCAAAAGCAAAACAACTGCAGCAAAGAATTAATTAGCCGCGATTGCTTTAATTGGGGTCAGAACCTAATTAATTTTGAATATGAAAAAAGCGCCCCGTCGAACTGCCGAGCGAATTTTGGGGGTAACGCTTGAGCTTTTTAACCGCTTTGGCGAACCCAATGTCTCGACGACGCTGATCTCTTCGGAGCTCAACATCAGCCCAGGGAATTTGTATTACCACTTCCCTGCCAAAGACGAATTGGTCAATGCGCTGTTTACGCGTTATGAAACAGCTCTCAACGAATTGCTGAGCGCCGCGCCTGGTGTGCACGATGTAGAGGACGCTTGGTTTTTCATGCACACCTTGTTTGAATTGGTTTGGCAATACCGCTTTTTGTACCGCGACCTCAACGACTTGCTCAGCAAAAACCGTCGACTTGAGGCGCAGATTAAAGACGGCTTGTTGCACAAAACCACCGCATTTAGAACCGTGCTTGACAGCTTGGAGCATGAGGGCGTATTGGCCATCACAGTTTCGGAGCGCGAGGCCACTGCCACCCACATGGTGGTCATGCTCACATGGTGGTTGAGTTATGAATATGTGCGCGATCCACGCCACGCGCTAGAACCAGAAAGTGCGCAAGCGTCTTTGTTGCGCGGCGCAAAACATGTGCTCAGTCTGCTGTCGCCCTTTGCCGCAGGGGAGAACAAGGCGCATTTGCAAGCTTTGTTGGCTGCTTACTGAGTTTAATTGGGTTTAATTGGGGTCAGATCCTAATTAACCACCTACACCTTTGCTATCCGGGGAGACGTTTCCTAGTTAATTAGGATCTGACCCCAATTAAACCCAACTTCGCTTCCACCAGCTTCACCCAAAACGTCCCGCCCAGCGGGATGAGTTCGTCATTGAAGTCATAGTTGGGGTTGTGCAGAGTGCAAGGGCCTTCGCCGTGTCCTATTTCTCGGTGGGCGCCTTCGCCGTTACCGATGAATGCGTAGGCGCCTGGCACGGCTTGCAGCATGTAGGAGAAGTCTTCCGCGCCCATGGTGGGTTCTTGGGGNNTGGTTGATCGTCGGTGGGTAGTTGCGATGGAAATCAAACTCGCAGGTTGCACCAAATGCGCTGCAAATGTGCTGGGCTACTTCACGCATACGCGCTTCGATCATGTCGAGCACCTCGATGCTGAAAGTTCTCACCGTGCCGCGCATCTGGCATTGGTCTGGCACCACATTGGTCGCCTCACCCGCATGGATCATGGTGACCGAAATCACACCCGCATCCACCGGTTTTTTGTTACGGGTAATGATGGTCTGAAACGCTTGCACCATTTGGCAAGCGATGGGCACAGGATCAATACCGTTATGCGGCAATGCTGCATGGCTCCCTTTGCCATGGATGGTGATGGTGAATTCGTT
>DDYJ01000008.1:8870-9644 GCA_002347905.1 Comamonadaceae bacterium UBA2237
TCTTTGATCATTTCTCGCGCGCCGCCACCGCCCTCTTCAGCCGGCTGAAAAATCACATAGACCGTGCCGTCAAAGTCGCGGTTCTTAGACAAGTGCTGCGCTGCCGCTAACAACATGGCCACATGGCCGTCGTGGCCGCAGGCGTGCATCTTTCCTGGGTTTTGGCTAGCGTGCGGGAACTTGTTGAACTCTTGCATGGGCAAGGCGTCCATATCGGCGCGCAAACCAATGGCGCGGTCGCTCGTGCCGTTTTTGATAATGCCCACCACCCCTGTGGTGCCCATGCCGCGGTGGATAGGTATCCCCCATTCGGTCAACTTGGCCGCCACCACGTCAGAGGTGCGTTGCTCTTGGAAGCAAAGTTCAGGATGCGCGTGGATATCGCGGCGCACAGCGCTGATGCTGGCGGCTTGGGTGACGAGTGAATCTAGGATTTGCATCACGCCAGTCTAGCCTTATTCACGCCCTTTTGTCACGCGGGGAAATTCCCTTAATACGTCACAGATTCCAGTATGCAGCTGGCGCAATACAACTCTATTTGTGGAGAATGGCTTAGGGTTTAGGGCTGTTCAACCGGCGGTCCGCAATCTCCAGCAAACCATCAAATATCAGCGACTCTACCAACTCGCAGTGCACCGACATGCTCGGCGCCATCTTCCAACCGGCGCCACCGGTCATGTAACAGATGGGTTCGGCATTGCAATGGTTGCGCACGTGTTGCACCATGCGCTCGACCGCGCCAGCAATGGCAAAAGTACCACCGCTGGTCAAGGC
>DDYJ01000008.1:9655-10394 GCA_002347905.1 Comamonadaceae bacterium UBA2237
ATGCCGTGGCCCGGCAAGATCAGCCCGCCTAAAAATTTGCCTGACGCGTCAACGGCCTCTACGGTTACCGCCGTGCCGACCATCACCACCACTAAAGGCCGCAAGGGTTGGTCTTTCACCTGTTGACGCATGCGCGCATACGCCCCAATCACGGCGACCCATCGGTCTGCGCCTAGCCGAGTAGGGTGGTCATAGCCATTGGTCACACCCGCCTCAGCGGGTGAGGACACCGCCCAATGGGGCGTGAAATCCCATAACTCCAGTTGTTCTTCCACCCGTCGGCGTATCGCCTCGCCAGCCACAATGCAACCCAGCATTTGGGTAGGCGTCGCTAGGTTGCGCCATTCGTTGTCACCCAATCGGTCGATATTTTCCAAAAACACCGCACCTTGGTCTATCAAGGTAGCCCGAGGCTTTGGACTGTCGAACAACGCCCACTTCAATCGGGTGTTGCCTACGTCGAGGGCTAAAAAACTCATCGTTTGGGGTGGTTAGGTTTGAAATTTTTCAATCGGTGGGCAGTATATGAGTGCCAAGTCGTCACGCAGGCGACATACCTGCAAATGTTTCGCTTTTGTGACTGGGGGAAACCCCCACATTGCCGACTAAGCCTAGGCATAAGAATAGCCCCTCTTGTAATGTTTAAGTGTCTTTGACAAATCCTAGGAGATCCCAGAATGACAGATATCCAAAAAGGCTCCGGCCGCCGCAATATGCTCAAAGGTGCCGCAGTCGCTGC
>DDYJ01000008.1:10422-10594 GCA_002347905.1 Comamonadaceae bacterium UBA2237
ATGCGCTTTCAAAGCACTTGGCCCGCCAAGGACATCTTTCACGAATACGCCAACGACTTTGCTTCCAAAGTCAACAACATGGCCAGCGGCCGCCTCAAAATTGAAGTGTTGCCCTCTGGCTCCGTCGTTCCAGCTTTCCAGTTGCTCGACGCTGTCAACAAAGGCACGCTAG
>DDYJ01000187.1 GCA_002347905.1 Comamonadaceae bacterium UBA2237
TCGATGTTCATTACCGCGCTGGTGTTCAAGTATTTTGGCCTGTCGATCAACACGATGACTCTGGGGGGATTGGCGATCGCGATCGGCGGTCTGGTGGACGATGCCGTGGTGGATGTGGAAAACATCCTTCGCCGCTTGAAAGAGGATCGTGCAAAGGACGCCAATAACCGTCTGCCCTTGCTGCAACTCGTGGCCAAGGCATCTATGGAGGTTCGCTCCGCCATCCTCTACGCGACGGTCATCATCGTGCTGGTGTTTCTGCCGCTGTTTGCGCTGCCGGGCCTAGAGGGAAAACTGTTTGTGCCACTGGGCATCGCCTTCATTGTCTCCACGCTGGCATCCTTGCTGGTGTCGGTCACGGTGACCCCCGTGCTGAGCTACTACTTGCTGCCCCGAATGAGAAATCTGGACCATGGCGACACCAAGGTCCTGGCGTGGCTCAAGAATCGGTANNGCCTCGCGCAGCCCTGGCCAGCGCCGGTGCCGCCGTGGTCTTGGCGGCTGTTGCGGTCCCCTTCTTCCCCACCACATTCCTGCCCCCTTTCAATGAGGGCACGCTTCTGGTGGGCTTGCGTCTCAACCCGGGCGTCACCCTGACGGAGTCGTCAGCCCTGGCTCGCCAGGCCGAAATTCTGGTCAAGCAGGTGCCTGAAGTGGTTCATGTGGGTCGACGCAGTGGGCGCGCTGNNGGGATGAGCACGCCGAAGGCGTCCATGTCAGCGAGTTGGACGTGGGCATCAAGCCCGCCGGAGAGTTGACCCGCTCGATGGACGAAGTCCGGGCGGACATCCGCGCGCGTCTGGTCAACTTGCCTGCATCTATTGAAGTGGGGCAACCGATCTCTCACCGGATTGATCACATGCTTTCTGGAGTTCGATCTCAAATCGCCATCAAGATTTTTGGCGAAGACCTGGATGTGCTGCGGGGCCAGGCGGATGCACTGAGATCCCGACTGGCCAACATTCAGGGCATTGCGGACTTGCAAATCGAAAAACAGGTCCTTGCACCCCAGATCAAGGTTCGGGTGGACTACGCGGCTGCGGCTCAATATGGTTTGTCCGGCTCGCAAGTGCTCTCGACGCTGCAATCGCTGGTCGAGGGTGAAAGAGTCACCCAGATCATGGAAGGCGGACGACGGTTTGCACTGGTGGTACGACTGCCTGAGTCTGCACGATCGCTCGAAGGTCTGGGACAAATGCTGATTGAGACCCCTTCTGGCAGGGTGCCACTGTCCAAGATCGCCTTGATTGAGGATGCCGATGGCCCCAACCAGATCAGCCGCGACAACGGCAAGCGTCGAATCGTGATCTCTGCTAACGCCTCAGGTCGTCCGCTGTCGGAGGTCATTGTCGACATCCGCAAAGTAGTCTCTGAATCGCGCTTGCCCGAGGGCTACTTCATCACCCTGGGCGGGCAGTTCCAGGCGCAAGAGGAGGCCTCTCGACTGATCGCACTGTTGTCCGTGATCTCCGTGGTTTTGATGTTTGTGGTGCTTTACAGCCGCTACAAGTCCGTCGTGCTCTCGGGGCTGATCATGGTGAATATTCCGCTAGCACTGGTAGGCGCTGTGCTGGGCTTGTGGCTGTCTGGGCAACCCCTGTCGGTTGCAGCACTGATTGGCTTCATCACACTGGCTGGAATTTCCGTGCGTAACGGAATCCTGAAGGTGAGCCACTACATCAACCTCATGCGCTTTGAAGGAGAGGCCTTCAACACGCAATTGATCTTGCGGGGATCACTGGAGCGCTTGAGCCCGGTCTTGATGACCGCCTTGGTGACCGCTTTCGCTCTGGCGCCCTTGCTTTTCGAAGCTGAGCGTCCAGGCACGGAGGTCTTGCATCCGGTAGCGGTGGTCATTTTTTCAGGGCTGATCAGCTCCACCCTGCTGGACACATTCCTCACACCCGCCATGTTCTGGCTGTTTGGGCGAAAGCCTGCTCAAGCGCTTTTAGAGGAAAAGGACGCCGAGGCGTTTTGACATTTTTTGATTGACTCACACGAAAAGGAACTCCTATGAAAATTTTCGCCCTCATGATCAGTTTGATTTTGTCGCTCAGCAATTCTGCATGGGCGGGTCCCAGTGATACAGAACACAAGCCCATGCACGGCGGCGTTCTGGTCACAGTCAAGGATATCGACTACGAACTGGTCGCCAATCCCACCGCGCTGCGGCTGTTTGTCCGGGACCATGGCAAGCCTGTGGATGTATCGAAAACTACTGCTAAGCTGACGCTACTAAGCGGCACAGAGAAGCAAGAGGTCGAACTCAAGGCAAGCGGAGACAAGTTGGAAGCGTTGGGCAATTTCAAAGTGAGTCCTGGCACAAAAGTCGTAGCGGTCGTTTCTTCTGGCGGGAAGCAGGCTACCGCTAGATTTGTTCTGAAATAACTGACTGAAACTTGTGGCCGGCTCCTGCCTTTCTCAGACCACCACAGCCTAACCCGCTTAGTTGTGATTTCCGCTCTCCTGCCAATGCATGAATAAAACCGTTCGATTCGTCCACTCGTAAGTCGTTGAGTTTATTGACCCTGATCCGAGGATCTTGTGGACTTCGGCCTGTTTCCGGGCGCCAGGGGTACAGAGAGAAATGGCCGGAAGAGAGAGAACCAGGCGCAGAACCTGTCTGGTAGTGCAGAGGGCGAGGTCCGCAAGTTTCCGCATGAACCCTCAAGAACACGGGGCAACACGCGCGATCGCCCAAGAAAAAACCCCAACTCAGACGAGTTGGGGTTTTGCATATGGTGGAGCTGGCGGGATTTGAACCCGCGTCCATCAGCCTTTTTCGTACAGTTCTACATGTGTAGTCGTCTGATTTGGGTCTCGTCGAATACATCGCGCAGCGACACGCTATGTACCCAACCAGCATCCTTAGTTCTCACACAACATCAAGGTGCCCGATGCCATGCCAGCCAATATGAGTTACCTTGTAGCTAGGACTTGTGGGGCTTTAACACCCCCTTCACCCTAACCCAGCCTATCGGCCAACTGTTACAAGGCTCACCGGATTAAGCGGCGAGTGCGAAACGTTCGTCGTTTGCAGTTAGTTTTTTTCTGCTGTTTTACGAGGTAACAGAACCTCGACATGCCCTGCCACGCGTCCGAACCGATGTCGAAACCAGTGCAGCCCCAAGTAGTCTATTTTAGGCCTTTGCCAGCAATTGCAATAGCTCTTTCGGTGCATGGATGTGGAAATCTGCCCCCCAGAGGGTGAAATCGTTCTTTTCACCCAAATAACCGTAGGTGGCAGCGACGGTTTTCATGCCTGCAGCGCGACCAGCGACGATGTCGCGCTCATCGTCACCCACATACAAACAAACTTCAGGCGGCAAACCCAGTCTGCGGGCGGCTTCATACATAGGCTCTGGATGCGGTTTGGCATGCGGCGTGGTGTCGCCACTGACAATGGCACCAGCGCTTCTGAATAAAGGCATGGCTTGGGTCATCGGGTCAGTAAAACGCGAACTTTTATTGGTGACTACGCCCCAACTCCAAGCGCGCGATTCGATGTCCCGAATGACATCTTCAACGCCTTCAAACAATTTGCTTTTGACGGCTAATGCGTTTTGGTAATTATCAAAAAACTCATCACGCATGGCGATGAATTCTGGATGCTCTGGTGTCATATCGAATGCAATTTGCAACATGCCACGCGCACCAGCTCCAGCCAGCGGCCGATACACCTCGAGGGGCCAAGAAGGCAGGCCTCGTGCGACGCGCATTTTGTCGACGGCAGCACCGAGGTCTGGTGCGCTGTCGACTAAGGTGCCGTCCAAGTCAAACAAAACGGCGCGGATATTTTGAAGCATGCGATCTACTTGGAATGGGTTGTTGAATGGAAATACGTTGTTGAACGAATTCACTAGCTATCAAACTGGCCGTTGAGTCGCAACCAAATAATTGACGCTGGTGTCTTGGCTCATCCAATAGCGGCGTGTCAGCGGGTTGTATTGCATGCCGCGGGTGTGCTTCCATTCCAAACCAGCTTCGCGACAATCACGCGCCAGCTCGCTGGGACGGATGAATTTGGCGTATTCGTGGGTGCCACGTGGCAATAAATTCAAAACGTACTCCGCACCCACGATGGCAAATAAAAATGATTTGGCGTTGCGGTTCAAGGTGGAGAAAAACACCCAGCCACCCGGCTTGACCAATGTTGCGCAAGCACGCACGATGGAAGATGGGTCTGGCACATGCTCCAGCATTTCCATGCAGGTGACGACATCAAAACTTGCGGGGCGCTCAGCGGCTAAGGCTTCTGCACTGATTTCTTGGTAGCGCACATTTGGTGTTTGGGCTTCTAGCGCATGGAGTTGTGCTACTTTGAGTGATTTGGTCGCCAAATCAGCACCCAATGCATGTGCGCCGCTTCTGGCCATGGCTTCGGTCAAGATGCCGCCGCCACAGCCAATGTCGACGACTTCTTTGCCTTGCAGCGACACCAAACTTTGAATCCATTCCAAACGCAAAGGGTTGATTTGGTGAAGCGGCCGAAATTCACTCTCAGGGTCCCACCATCTATGGGCAAGTTCTGAAAATTTCGCCAACTCTGCGGGATCTACATTGTCTTGTGTGGTTTGCATGGATTTGATTGTCGCTGATCGCTTCAAACATATGGGTTAGGTGGGCCATTACGCGAGCAACAAAGAATGCACACGCATTAAATCTGCGCAGGCAACAAAAAACCCCGCCAAGGCGGGGTTTTGAGGAGATTTACGAGAGATTAGTTAGCGCGTGTGCCCACAACTTCAATCTCAACGCGGCGATTCTTCGCACGGCCTTCGTTGGTTTTGTTGTCAGCCACTGGCTGCTTCTCGCCCTTGCCTTCTGTGTAGATGCGGTTCTTCTCGATGCCTTTAGACACCAAGTAAGCCTTCACTGACTCAGCACGCTTGACAGACAGTTTCTGGTTGTAAGCGTCAGAACCAACAGAATCGGTGTGACCGACAGCGATGATGACTTCAAGGTTGATACCTTTGACTTTGCCGACCAAGTCGTCCAACTTGGCTTTGCCAGCTGGCTTCAAGGTAGCTTTGTCGAAATCAAAGAATGCGTCAGCGGCGTAAGTTACTTTAGAAGCGGCTGGTGCTTGTGGGGCTGGTGCCGGAGCAGCTTTGGGTGCAGGAGGCGCCTCCACTGCTTTTGGAGCAGGAGCAGGTGCAGGAGCAGGGCCGCAACCAGGGGCTGCCGTTGCTGGGGTCCAGCTAGCGTTGCGCCAGCAATCGCCAGAAGCGTTTTTCCAGACGTCTCCGTTGGCATTGCGCCAGTTGTCAATGGTTTGGGCAGACGCAAAGCTTGCCAAAGCAGAGAAAGCAACAAAAGCAGCCAATTTGTTCAAGTTTTTCATGATTTACCTCAGAGGGATATGTACAACGCAGAACACTCTGCGAATCCAGGCATCAAGGTGGGACACCCAAACGCTTGGTGAATATTGTGCCACACCCACACGCCGCCCAGAAAATGATGCCAAAACTATTAAATTAATAAACACGGGTTGTTGCTGAGTCGCCACAAGGGATTTCACTATCTAAACAGCCTAAAATCAGCGGTTTCCCTGTTTGATGCCTCTTCTATGACTCAGTTTGCTAAAGAAACCTTGCCTATCAGCCTAGAAGAGGAGATGCGCCGCAGCTACCTAGATTACGCCATGAGCGTGATCGTAGGCCGCGCCCTCCCCGACGCCAGAGACGGTCTAAAACCTGTTCACCGTCGCGTTTTGTTCGCCATGCACGAACTCAACAACGACTGGAACCGCCCTTACAAAAAGTCTGCCCGTATCGTCGGTGACGTGATCGGTAAATACCACCCCCACGGTGACAGTGCGGTTTACGACACCATCGTGCGTATGGCGCAAGACTTTTCCTTGCGCCACATGTTGGTCGATGGCCAAGGAAACTTTGGATCGGTCGACGGCGACAACGCCGCGGCGATGCGTTACACCGAAATCCGTCTCTCCAAAATTGCCCATGAGATGTTGAGCGATATCGACAAAGAAACCGTCGATTTCGGGCCTAACTACGACGGTTCTGAAAAAGAACCGCTGGTGCTACCCAGCCGCATCCCTAACCTACTTATCAATGGCTCCTCCGGCATTGCCGTGGGTATGGCCACCAACATTCCGCCTCACAACTTGAACGAAGTGGTAGACGCCTGTTTGCATTTGCTCAGCCATCCCGATGCGTCGATCGATGACTTGATGCAAATCATCCCCGCGCCCGACTTCCCGACCGCCGGCATTATTTACGGCATGAGCGGCGTCAAAGACGGTTACCGCACTGGACGTGGCCGCGTGGTGATGCGTGCCAAGTGCCACTTTGAAGATATCGACAAAGGCCAACGTCAGTCGATCATCGTCGACGAGCTGCCCTACCAAGTCAATAAGAAGACCTTGCAAGAGCGCATGGCAGAGTTGGTGCACGAGAAGAAGATCGAAGACATCAGCCACATCCAAGACGAGTCTGACAAATCGGGCATGCGCTTGGTGATCGAACTCAAGCGTGGCGCGGTGCCAGAGGTGGTGCTCAACAACCTATACAAACAAACCCAGTTGCAAGACACCTTCGGTATCAACATGGTGGCGCTGATCAACGGCCAACCCAAGTTGTGCAACTTGAAAGACCTGATCAGCGTCTTCTTACAGCACCGCCGTGAAGTGGTGACGCGCCGCACCATCTTCACTTTGCGCAAAGCCCGTGAACGCGGCCATGTGCTCGAAGGTTTGGCTGTTGCCTTGGCCAATATCGACGAGTTCATCGCCATCATCCGCAATGCGCCTACACCGCCCGTCGCCAAAACCGAATTGATGACCCGCTCTTGGGACAGCCAACTCGTGCGCGAAATGTTGACCCGCAGCCGTTCAGACGGTGGCACGATCAATTCAGACGACTACCGCCCCGACGGTTTAGAAAAAGAATTCGGCATGGGCGCTGACGGCCTCTATCGTTTGAGCGACACCCAAGCCCACGAAATCTTGCAAATGCGCTTGCAACGTTTGACTGGCCTCGAGCAGGACAAGATCGTCAACGAATACAAAGAAGTAATGGCTGAAATCGACGATTTGTTAGACATCTTGGCCAAGCCCGAGCGTGTCTCGACCATCATCAGCGACGAATTGACGGTTGTGAAACAAGAGTTCGGCCAAACCAAACTCGGCGCACGCCGTAGCGTGATCGAACACAACGCCCAAGATTTAGGTACCGAAGACCTGATCACCCCGACCGACATGGTCGTCACGCTCAGCCACAGCGGCTATATCAAGAGCCAACCTTTGAGCGAATACCGCGCCCAAAAGCGCGGCGGTCGCGGCAAGCAAGCCGCCGCCACCAAAGAAGACGACTGGATCGACCAACTCTTCATCGCCAACACACACGACTACATCTTGTGCTTCTCCAACCGTGGCCGTTTGTATTGGCTCAAAGTGTGGGAAGTGCCAGAGGGTTCACGCGGTTCTCGCGGTCGCCCCATCGTCAATATGTTCCCGTTGATTGAAGGCGAAAAAATCAACGTAGTCTTGCCTTTGACGGGCGATATGCGGACCTTCCCCGCCGACCACTATGTGTTCATGGCAACCTCCATGGGCACGGTCAAGAAAACCTCGTTGGACGAATTCGACAACCCACGCAAGGGCGGCATCATCGCTGTCAATTTAGATGAAGGTGACTTCCTGATCGGCGCCGCCTTGACAGATGGCAAGCACGACGTGATGTTGTTCAGCGACGGAGGCAAAGCCGTGCGCTTTGACGAAAACGATGTACGGCCCTTGGGTCGCAGCGCCCGCGGCGTGCGCGGCATGATGATCGAAGACACACAAAGTGTTATCGCTTTGCTGGTAGCGGAACAAGAGGTCGAGGGATCCGATGTTTCAGACGCACCTCGCGCCAGCGTGCTGACAGCCACCGAAAACGGGTATGGCAAGCGCACTGGTATCAAAGAATACACAAGGCATGGACGTGGCACGAAAGGGATGATCGCCATCCAACAAACTGAGCGCAATGGCAAAGTAGTTGCTGCTACTTTGGTTCAAGCAGAAGACGAGATCATGTTGATCACAGACACTGGCGTTTTAGTGCGTACCCGCGTCGCCGAAATACGTGAACTCGGACGTGCAACGCAAGGTGTCAAACTTATAGGCTTGGACGAAGGCGCCAAACTCAGCGGCTTGCAACGTATTGTTGAAAACGACGCAGAGAACGGTGTGGACACCGAAGGTGAAGCTGGTGAGGCAGGCGAAAGCAATGACGCCAACAACGGCACCCCCACTGACGGCGTCGCTTAAAGCCATTTCGACGACGGACGCAGTGTGACCAAGCCACGCCCCTACAACTTCTCTGCTGGGCCTGCGGCCATTCCGCTAGAAGTGTTGGAGCAGGCTGCGGCAGAAATGACCGACTGGCACGGCAGCGGCATGGGCGTGATGGAGATGAGCCACCGCGGCAAAGAATTCATTTCTATCTACGAACAAGCGGAAGCGGATGTGCGTGATCTGCTAGCGGTGCCCAGCCACTTCAAAATTCTGTTCATGCAAGGCGGCGGCATTGGTGAAAACGCCATCGTGCCGCTTAACCTCTCCCGCGGCGAAAAAGCCGACATCGTAGTCACGGGCAGCTGGAGCGAGAAGTCTTACAAAGAAGCTTCTAGGTATTGCCAAATTCATTTGGCAGCTTCGGGTACTGATTCGCAATTCACCACAGTTCCAGCGCCCGAAAAATGGCAACTCAACCAAGACGCGCGCTACGTGCACGTCTGCACCAACGAAACCATCCATGGGGTGGAGTTCCACGCGCTTCCCAACTTGAAAGCATTGGGTTGCGACGCCCCATTGGTGATCGACTTCTCTTCCCACGTTTTGTCGCGCAGCGTAGATTGGTCGAAAGTAGGCCTTGCCTTCGGCGGCGCGCAAAAAAACATTGGCCCTGCCGGATTGACCTTGGTCATCGTGCGCGAAGACTTGCTCGGCCATGCGATGTCGGTTTGCCCAAGCGCTTTCAACTACACCACCGTGGCTGAATTTGGGTCGATGTACAACACGCCTCCAACCTACGGTATTTATATAGCGGGCTTAACTTTCCAATGGCTCAAGCGCCAAAAAGAAGGCAGTTTGCAAGGCGTCGCCGCCATGGAGCACCGCAATATCGCCAAGGCTAAGTTGCTCTACGATTTTTTGGACAGTTCCAGTTTCTACAACAACCCTGTTGACAAAAACTACCGCTCGCGGATGAATGTGCCCTTCTTTTTGGCGGACGCATCGCGCAACGATGCTTTTTTGGCGGCATCGAAAGCAGCGGGATTGCTGCAACTCAAAGGCCATAAGTCGATTGGCGGCATGCGCGCCAGCATTTACAACGCCATACCACTGGAAGGCGTGCAGGCTTTGGTCGACTTTTTGCGCGAATTTGAGAAAACCCAAGCCTGAACCACAATCTGACCATGTCCACCCCACCTATCCAGTCAGACGCCTTGGCCGCCTTGCGCGTGCAGATCGACCAACTCGACGCCGAGTTGTTGCGCATATTGAATGCGCGCGCCAAAGTGGCGCAAGAAGTGGGTGATATCAAGCGCGCCGAAGGCTCTCCGTTTTTCAGACCCGACCGCGTATCACAAGTCATCGACAAAATCACCCAAGCCAACGCCGGCCCACTCAAGAATGAACACGTCGCTTCGATCTGGCGAGAAATCATGTCTGCCTGTTTGGCGCTCGAAGCCCCACAACGCGTAGCGGTACTTGGCCCCCAAGGCACGTTTTGTGAACAAGCTGCCATCGAATTTTTTGGCAGTGCCGCCAACCTGATTTACTGCGCCAACTTTGACGAAGTCTTCCACGCCACTGCCGCAGGCACCGCGCAGTACGGCGTGGTCGGCATGGAGAACTCGACCGAGGGCGTAGTAGCCCGCTCGCTCGATTTGTTCTTGCGCTCGCCCGTGCATGTGGTGGGCGAAGTCAGCCTGCTGGTGCGGCACAACTTGCTGCGCCAAGTCAATAGCGACCAAGGCGTTGAAGTGATCTTGGCCCACCCCCAAGCCTTGGCGCAATGCCAAGGCTGGTTGTCTCAACATTTGCCATTGGCCGAGCGACGCGCTGTTTCTAGCAACGCAGAGGGCGCACGACTCGCGGCGACCAACCCTGCGTGGGCAGCTTTGGCCAGTGAGCGCGCAGCGAGCCAATTCGCGTTGCATATCGTCCACCATGCCATCCAAGACGAGGCCTACAACCGTACCCGCTTTGCGGTAATCGCCCTGCCCCAAACCTTGGCTACGCCACCTGCTTCTGGACACGACTGCACCAGCTTGGTGGTGTCGGTTCCGAACCGTCCTGGCGCTGTTCACGACTTGCTGGTGCCGCTCAAAAACAACGGCGTGTCGATGACCCGCTTTGAGTCGCGTCCTGCCAAATCTGGGCAGTGGGAGTACTACTTCTATATCGACATCCAAGGCCATGTGTCGCAACCTCATGTGGCAGCTGCCCTACAGGAGTTACAAGGTCTGTGCGCGTTCTACAAGGTGTTGGGCTCTTACCCTGTTTCTGAGTCTTGAACATCTTTCCAACAAGATGTTCGAACCGCGCTGTTACCCGCTTTAGATTTTTTAAGCACTATGACATTCCAAAAACTTGCTGTGATCGGCTGTGGCCTGATGGGCGGCTCGTTTGCGCTTGGATTGAAACAAGCCGGCTTGGTCAAGTCCATAGCAGGTTTTAGCGCTTCTGAAAAAACCCGCCAGCGGGCGCAAGAGCTACATGTCATCGACATAGCCTGCGACAGCGTGGCGCAAGCGGTGCACGGCGCCGATTTAGTACTGCTTGCAGTTCCTGTCAGTGCTACGCGCAAAAGCTTAGAAGCCATCTTGCCTGCTTTGTCAGCCCAGGCATTGCTGATGGATGTTGGGTCGACCAAATGCGATGTGGTCGCCGTTGCCCGCCAAATTTTGGGCGATCGCTTGACTTGCTTTGTGCCGGCCCACCCCATTGCCGGAAAAGAAGTCGCTGGTATCGAGCATGCAGAGGGCGATCTCTACAAAAACCGCCGCGCCATCCTGACGCCCCTGCCAGAGACAGGCGCTATGCAAATTAGCCAAGCCCGTGCTGTATGGCAAGCCTTGGGCAGTAGCGTGTTCACCATGACTGCTGAAACCCACGACGCAACATTTGCAGCCGTGAGTCATCTGCCCCACTTGTTGGCTTTTGCCGCCGTGAACGCAGTGATGGCACAAACCGAAGGCGCAGATTTCTTGCGCATGGCGGGCCCCGGATTCAGAGACTTCTCGCGCATTGCCGGAAGTGACCCTGAGGTGTGGCGCGATATTTTGAGTGCCAACCAAACTGAAGTACTTGGCCAGATTTCGCATTTCAAACACGCATTGACGCAGTTGGAAGAAGCTTTAAAAAACCAAGACACCCATGCGCTTCAATCATTGATCGCCCAAGCAAGTCAGGTACGCAGTGCTTGGAAATTGCAGGCGACGGATGCGACTAACTTAGCTTCAGACGCATAAATGTTTTCTACTGAGTTCTTAGACATTCCCTCATTGCACAGCGCCGCGGGAACCATCACCCTGCCTGGTTCTAAAAGCATTTCTAACCGCGTGCTCTTGCTCTCGGCCTTGTGCCAAGGCACGACAGTGGTCCATGACTTACTCGACTCCGACGACACCCGCGTGATGCTCGCCGCACTGCGCCAACTGGGATGTGGAGTACAAGAAAACGGCACCACCGTAACCATCACAGGTCTAGGTGGAAAGCTACAAAACGCCCAGCCCATCGAATTTTTCATGGGCAACGCGGGTACTGCTATGCGCCCGCTCACCGCTGCTTTGGCTGTCCTCGGCGGAGACTTCACGCTCAAAGGCGTGGCGCGCATGCACGAGCGCCCCATTGGTGATTTGGTCGATGCCTTGCGTTTGCTGGGCTGTCGCATCGACTATCTGGGCAACGATGGATTCCCGCCTTTGCGCGTTGGGAAACCATCATTGACCCTAGATCTACCCATTCAGGTACGGGGCGATGTATCGAGCCAGTTTTTGACAGCTTTGTTGATGGCTTTGCCGCTCGCTGCCCAACAGCAGGACATCGTGATTGAGGTAGTGGGCGAACTTATCAGCAAACCCTATATAGACATCACCTTGAACCTGTTGCAACGCTTTGGCATCCAAGTGCAACGCGATGGTTGGCAGCGTTTCACCATCCCTGCTGGGTCCTCTTACCACTCCCCCAAAACGATCCATGTAGAAGCCGATGCGTCGTCGGCGAGTTACTTCATTGCGCTGGGTGCAATCGCAGCGGACGGCGCCCAGCCTGTTCGTATCCAAGGTGTGGGCGCCGACTCCATCCAAGGTGACATCCGGTTCATGGATGCTGCCGCACAAATGGGTGCCCAGATCACCAGCGGGCCCAATTGGTTAGAGGTACGTCGCGGTGCTTGGCCACTGAAAGGTATCGAGCTCGACTGCAACCACATTCCAGACGCCGCCATGACTTTGGCCGTCATGGCGCTGTATGCCGACAGCCCCACCACATTGCGCAATATTGCGAGTTGGCGCGTCAAAGAAACAGACCGCATCCACGCTATGGCGACAGAGTGCCGCAAGCTTGGGGCGCAGGTGGAAGAAGGTGAGGATTGGCTCAGGGTGCATCCATTGCCCAAAAACCAATGGCACCCCGCCTCCATCCACACCTACGACGACCACCGCGTCGCCATGTGTTTTTCATTAGCGGCATGCAATGCAGCGCAAATGCCAGTCCGCATCGAAGATCCTAAATGCGTTGCCAAAACCTTCCCCGACTATTTCGAGGCGTTGTTTTCAGTCACCCAAGCCGACAAACAAAACATTCCCATTATTTGCATCGACGGCCCCACCGCATCGGGCAAAGGCACTTTGGCTAGTCGTGTGGCGCAAGCTTTGGGCTACCACTATTTAGACTCGGGCGCGCTCTACCGCATCACAGCTTTGGCAGCGCTAAAAGCTGGCTTGCTGTTGGATACCGCCCACGAAGTCGCTATTGCCGACCTCGCCCGCACCCTTCCTGCGCGTTTTGAAGGTGAATCGGTTTGGCTGGGTGCCCAAGATGTGAGCGACGCCATCCGCACCGAAGAAGCCGGCATGAACGCCTCCAAAGTCTCGGTTTTGCCTGCCGTGCGCACGGCTTTGGTCGCCTTGCAACACAGTTTTCAGCGACTGCCAGGCCTGTTGGCCGATGGGCGCGACATGGGTACCGTTATCTTTCCCCATGCGCCTTTGAAGGTGTTTTTGACCGCCAGTGCCGCACAAAGAGCCGAAAGACGCCATAAGCAGTTGATTTCTAAGGGAATTTCGACTACACTCGACAGTCTTCGCGCCGACTTAGAGGCACGTGACGCTCGGGACTCCAACCGAAGCGTCGCACCCCTCAAACCTGCACAAGACGCGTTCCAGCTTGACAACTCCCAGTTGTCCATCGAAGCCTCGGTGGATCAGGTGTTGGCTTGGTGGAAAGCAAAGCAGCCTTTCTAACCCTTAGTCTGCACCCTGGCCCATTTGGCTCCCCTCGCGCTGCATTGGCGCACTGGCCAAATGGATCGACAACCTAACCCGTGGCACACGCCACACAAAACTACATGTCTGAATCTTTTGCCGCCCTGTTTGAAGAATCCTTGAAGCGCTCTGAAATGCGCACAGGAGAAGTGATCACTGCTGAAGTGGTGCGTATTGAACACAACCACGTCGTCGTGAACGCTGGCCTCAAGTCTGAGGCTTATGTGCCTATCGAGGAATTTAAAAACGACCAGGGCGAACTCGAGGTCCACGCTGGCGACTTCGTCTCCGTAGCCATCGGTAGCGTTGAAAACGGCTACGGCGACACCATCCTGAGCCGCGACACTGCCAAGCGTTTGGCGTCTTGGATGAGCTTAGAAAAAGCTCTCGAATCTGGCGAATTTGTCACCGGCACGACCAGCGGCAAAGTCAAGGGTGGCCTGACCGTGTTGGTCAACGGTATCCGCGCCTTCTTGCCTGGTTCATTGATCGACACCCGTCCGATCAAAGACTTGTCTCCTTACGAGAACAAGACCATGGAATTCAAAGTTATCAAGCTCGACCGCAAGCGCAACAACGTTGTGTTGTCACGCCGCGCAGTGGTCGAAGCATCGATGGGCGAAGAGCGCGCCAAACTCATGGACAACCTCAAAGAAGGTTCTGTGGTCCACGGCGTGGTCAAAAACATCACCGAATACGGTGCCTTCGTCGACCTCGGCGGCATCGATGGCTTGTTGCACATCACCGACATGGCTTGGCGTCGTGTCCGCCATCCTTCAGAAGTGGTCACTGCCGGTCAAGAAATTACCGCCAAGATCCTCAAGTTCGATACCGACAAAAACCGCGTCTCTTTAGGCCTCAAGCAAATGGGCGACGACCCATGGATGGGCGTCAACCGCCGTTACCCACAAAGCACCCGCTT
>DDYJ01000094.1:0-13181 GCA_002347905.1 Comamonadaceae bacterium UBA2237
ACACGGTCTGGAAACTCTTGCACGATGCGCTTGGCAAAAGGAATCACATCTTGGTAGGCGTTTTGCTCACCATTTAGCGCTTTGGGACCTGTTACCGATAAACGCTCTGGGCAAGTCACTTTGCTCCACACATTGCTGTGTTCGCGCATGAATTTCACAAAAAATTCAAACTCAGGGCCGTCGACTGGTTTTTCCACATTGGGGCGACCCATGTGGTCTACCACCACGGTGGTAGGTAATGCAGTAAAGAAGTCCCACAACTCGGGCAGGTCAACTGCTTCAAAATAAATCACCACATGCCAACCCCATTTTTTAATACGGGTTGCAATTTCTAATAATTCGTCTTTAGGCGTGAAGTCAACCAAGCGTTTGACAAAGTTGAAACGCACGCCCCGCACGCCAGCGTCATGCATCGCTTGAATTTCGGTATCACTAACACTACGTTTGACCGTAGCGACGCCACGCGCTTTGCCGCTAGATTGCACCAAAGCGTCCACCATGGCGCGGTTGTCTGCGCCATGACACGTAGCCTGCACCATGACATTGCGCGCGAAACCTAAGTGGTCACGCAATGCATACAACTGGTCCTTCGATGCATCGCAAGGTGTGTACTTGCGTTCTGGCGCATAAGGAAACTCTGCACCTGGGCCAAAAACATGGCAATGGGCATCCACTGCGCCTTCAGGCAGTTTGAATCTTGGCTTGCTGGGACCGTTGTACCAATCTAACCACCCCGCTGTTTTTTTAAACTCCATTTCGTATTTCTCAATCAGGTTGAATATTTGCTTCACGTACTAGCTTGCTATAGCGTGCACGTTCTGAACGGATCAAATTGGTAAACATCTCTGAGCTGCCAGGAACCACTTCACCACCCACGGCATTCATGCGTTCACGCACTTCTTTGGTTTGCAATGCTTTTTGCACTTCTTCGTGCAGTTTTTGCACGATAGGTTTAGGTGTGGCAGCAGGAGCAACCAACCCGTACCAAACCGATGCCTCAAAACCCGGGAAACCTGATTCAGCAATGGTTGGTACATCCGGAAAAATGGAACTGCGGTTGGGGCTCAACACTGCTAATACTTTGAGCTTGCCACTTTTGACGTGGGGCGATACTTCTAGCGCGTTCACTGCGACCAAAGGCAACTGCCCACCAATCACGTCCGTAATAGCGGGGGAGCCGCCCCGGTAAGGGATATGTTGCAAATCAATTCCAGCCGCGCGTGCAAACAATTCAATCGCCATATGGGGAGTAGAGCCGTTGCCAGGGGAACCGTAAGCAATGCTGTTGGGTTTGCCTTTGGCAGCGTCGATCAATTGTTTGGCCGTATTGAAGGGCGCATTGGGATTGGCTGCTATAACAACAGGTACGCGACCAATCAATGACACAGCGACTAAATCACGTTCCGCATCAAACGGTGCAGGTTGGTACAAAGACATATTTGCCGCCAAAGCATTAGCAGCCATCATGAGGGTGTACCCATCAGGCTCTGAGGTGATGGTGGCTTTCACCGCGATATTGGTTCCTGCACCCGGCTTGTTCTCTACCACTACGGGCTGCCCCAAAGGACCAGAAATACTTTGCCCGATCGTACGCGCCACTATGTCAACCGCGCCACCTGCGGCGTAGCCTACGATGACTTTGATAGGTTTGTTAGGGTAGCTCTGTGCAAACGCACCTCCCATGCAAAGAGCCAAACCAATGAGGGCTATGAACCGCTTCAAGAAAGTCATGGTAATTCCTATTCAGTGATAAGTTGCTTAGTCATACCGCGCAGGCCTGCGCGTTTGATCATGAGATCCAATTGACCGTTTTCACGGACTTTTTGGGCGAAAACATTTAGAAAAGGAAAGGCATCTTGCCTTCCTTTAGGAATAGCGATGGCAAGATTTTCTAAACCCCAGCGGTCTTGCAATACTTGAAAGCCTGAGAGCTTTTCATTCAATTCGAACAAGATGCCCTTGTTGGTTGCAAAAGCGTCCAACTCTTTGTTTTGCAATTTACTGGCAGCGACTTCTAAAGAAGGCACAGGAACAATCGTCGTTTGCTTGAGGCGTTGCCCTAAAACCGATTGTGAAGAGCTGCCTTGGCTTACACCCAGTCGAACGCCTTGTTTATCCACATCAGAAAAGTTTTTAATCGATGAAGTAGTGGAGACCAAAATACCCAACTCCAATTGCACCAATGGTGCGGTGAAGTCAATCTCTTTGGCTCTCGCAGCCGTGGCATTGGTGAAAGTCATATCGACTCTCTCGTCTTTGATGGCTGCAATGACTTCAGCCACGCGGGGAAATTCAACCACTTGAACAGGAACACCCAGTTGCTGTCCCAAAGTTTTTCCCAACTCTAAGGCGATACCAAAAGACTCTCCGCTAGGTCCGACACGTACTAAAGAAGTTGGACTGCCCAGATAGACACCCACACGCAAAACACCCGTTGGTGCCAAAGTGTTTTTGGTCTGCGGTGAAACACTGGAAATACTTGCACTTGTCGCATCAAAAGACGCACATCCGCTCAGCATCAATGCACCCACCAACAGGCTGGTGCTTAAAGCAATAGCAAAGATGCGATGAATCAGCTGCATGCTCTTAATCGATATAGCGCAAACCAGCTTTTTCTAGAGGTTCGCGCATTTTGTACATATCAAGACCTAAAACGCCAGCGGCCAATTTGGCTCGCTTCTCGCCTTCGTTAGCTTCCCTGGCTTGGGCTGCGTCGGCTACTTTTTGCGCCCATGCTGCGGGTACCACCACTACGCCATCATCGTCAGCCACCACGGCATCGCCTGGTTCGATATTGACACCTGCACACACCACAGGAATATTGACCGAACCAATCGTGGCTTTAATCGTGCCTTTAGCGCTAATGCCTTTGCTCCAAACGGGAAAACCCATGGATGTCAACTCACGCACATCGCGCACACCAGCATCAATTACCAAAGCTTTTGCACCACGCGCCATAAAAGACGTTGCCAATAAATCGCCAAAGAATCCATCGCAGTTGTCAGCGGTTATGGCAGCCACCACGATATCGCCTGGTTGAATTTGCTCTGCCACCACATGCATCATCCAGTTGTCACCTGGATGCAAAAGCACGGTGACGGCTGTGCCAGACACCCACGCACCGCTGTAGATAGGTCGCATATAGTTTTGCATCAAACCCACGCGGCCCATGGCTTCATGCACAGTAGCAACGCCAAACTTACCAAGCTTTTGCACTGCNNCGCTGCTCTGCATTGAGGTTGACAGTTGATTCAATGTAACGCTTGGTGTCGTCATAGTAGTGACCTGTTTCTGGATCAATGCCGCGCACGGCGCCAATCATCTCAGAGGCAAACAAAATATTTTTGACAGGGATGACGCGTGTAAGCAAGTCAATACCTGGCTGGTGGTACACGCAAGTGTCAAAGTAAATATTGTTGAGCAAATGGTCTTGGAGCAAAGGCTTTTTCAATTCTTGCGCCAAGCCTCTGAAACGACCCCAGTGGTAAGGCACTGCGCCACCGCCATGGGGAATGAGGAACTTCAAGGTTGGAAAATCCTTGAACAAATCACTCGTTAAACACTGCATAAAGGCAGTGGTATCTGCATTCAAATAATGCGCGCCAGTGGTGTGGAAGCATGCGTTGCAGCTGGTAGACACATGCACCATGGCAGGAATGTCGTACTCCACCATTTTTTCGTAAATGGGATACCAAGACTTATCGCTCAAGGGGGGTGAAGTCCAATGCCCGCCAGATGGATCAGGGTTGAGATTGATACCTACGTTGCCGTATTCTTTGACGCACTTTTCTAATTCAGGAATGCAGGTGGCAGGGTCCACGCCAGGAGACTGGGGCAGCATGGCGGCTGGCACAAAGTTATTGGGGAAAAGTTGCGCTACCCGATAGCACAACTCATTACAAATGGCAGCCCATGTAGAAGAAACTTGAAAGTCACCAATGTGGTGCGCCATAAAACTGGCGCGCGGACTGAAGATGGTGATGTCAGAACCACGCTCTTTCATTTTGGCGAGCTGGTTGGTCTCGATGGTTTCGCGCAACTCATCGTCACTGATTTTGAGGTCACTGACTTTAGGCATCATCGCTGGGTCTTTGATACCCGCGATTTGGCGGTTACGCCAGTCTTCTAGGGCTTTAGGTGCTGTGGTGTAGTGACCATGGACGTCGATGATGAGAGGTTTAGATTGGCTCATAAGTAATGTTTAGCGTGTTGAATATTGAAAAAATTAATAACCTGCCCATACAGCGTGTGGAACCATCACTTCACCACGCATCAGCAATCTGGCTGTGCGAAGTAAGGCGGCTTTGGTCACGTTTTGTGGGTTGTTCGGATCGGTCTCTAAAGCTACGCTGAACTCGCCTGTGGGGTGCTCTACCGACACATGCTGCGTGGCGCCGGCTTGCATCACGGCCACACCGTCACACACAGACCCTTTTAATACACAGGCAGTTCCCACTGTAACTGCGGCCATGACACCGATCGCGTCATGGCATACATGGGGGATGAAGGAACGCGTGGTGATAGAACCACCGTCTCTAGGCGGAGCGATCAATGTCATTTTGGGATAGTTTTTTTGCGCAACATCACCAAGCCCCATCTTCAAAGAGATTTGTAAGCGCAGCGCCTCGATGCGTTTTTTAAGGTCGTCGTCCGCATTGAGTTCAGCGACTGACTCATAACCTGTGCGACCTATATCGCTGGCTTTGAAGATGACTAAAGGCATGCCGTTGTCTATGCACGTGACATCCAAAGTGAACGGAGCAAATCCTTCACCTGTCACTGTGATTGTGTCTTTGACTTGCCCTGTCGGTAGCAAAGAAGAACAGACAGAACCAGCGGTATCCAGGAAGTTGATGGTGATAGGTGCTGAACTACCGGGGGCGCCGTCTATACGGGCATCTCCGGCATATTCAACATAACGCTTGGCTGATGCAGTTTCTTGGATAAAAGAACCGCCTTTTTTCGCTGACACTAAAGGCGTTTGCACCGTGATGTCACAGGCCATATCGGTATTGAGTGTCAAGACACGAAAGGTGCTGGTGTCACCTTGGGGTTGCACCAAGCCTGTTTCAAGCGCAAAAGGTACAACGCCTGCCAACATATTGCCGCAATTGGGGGTGGTGTCGACCGTGTCTTTGTCGGGTTGCAACTGGGCAAATAAGAAATCGATGTCCACGCCAGGCTTGGTGCTCTTACGCACGATCGCCACTTTGCTCGTGAGTGGATGTGCACCGCCTAAGCCGTCAATTTGTCGCTTGTCAGGTGAGCCCATCACCGACAACAACACACGATCACGTGTTGCAATATCTGCTGGTAAATCAGTTTCTTTGAAAAACGGACCCTTAGAGGTTCCACCGCGCATGAAGAGACAAGGGATAGGCGTTTGCATGGTCTATATTTTTAGGCATTTAGAGGGGTTTAGCGAGGTGCGGCAGGAACTAGCTGATATGCTTAAATTAAATATCCGATAATTTGATATTCGTTTTAGAGTTAGACATGGACCTCAAACAAATCGAAGCCTTTGTCACCGTTGCCGAATTGGGAAGCTTCACCAAAGCAGCATCCGCGCTTGGCATTGCACAACCCATGCTGAGTCGCCATGTGCGACAGCTAGAGGTTGCTTTGCACCAAAACCTGTTGTTGCGAAATGGGCGTGGCGTGACGGTCACCGAAGCAGGCCTGATCCTTTTAGAACATGGGCGTGGCATCTTGCATCAAATAGAGGTGGCCAAAGAAGAGCTAGGTTCTGTGCGTGGCGCATTATCGGGACGGGTTTCGATCGGTCTGCCCCCGAGCTTGTCCAAACTCACCACGGTTGCGTTAACCTTATCTTTTCGTGAGCAACTTCCCCAAGCCAAGCTCTCTTTGACCGAAGGGTTCTCTGTATTGATGGTCGAGAGTTTGCGGGCAGGTCGTCTCGATATGGCGGTCCTCTACAACCCACCACCATCGCCCGATTTAGAGATGACTCTGCTGCATGATGAGGCTTTGGTGCTGATCTCTGGCAAAGCCAGTGCAGCAGAGTTGTCCAAACAAGCAGGGGTCACTTTAAAGGCTACCATGCCACTCACAACATTGGGCCAATTGCCGCTGATCGTTCCCAGCAGACCCAATGCTTTTCGCTTACTCATAGAAACCGAGATGCAGCGCATCAACGCCAAACCCCATATCGTTTTGGAAATTGATGGGCTCAACGCTATTTTGGAATTGGTGAAAGAAGGTATGGGCTTTGCCGTATTGCCCGCCTATACCCTGCGCAACTTTGCCAATATGCAGGAATTCAGCGTCCACCGTATCGACAAACCCCACCTGATGAGCCAATTGATGCTGGTTCGCTCTGCCAAACGCCCCATGACAGCAACCCACCACGCCGCCCAAAAGATTGTTGAGACAGAAGTATCTCGCGCATTATTGAAAAGCACCCCCTAAATGCGCGACACTAATGGCTCTTCACTCCTTAGACAAACCGCATTGCCATGTTAAAAACGAAAAAAGCCCTGTTACAACACTTACAAGAAGAGGTGTATTGCCACCTAGGTGTTTCTAAAATTGCCGGCATTGGCGTATTCGCTTTGCGCCGAATTCCCAAAGGAATTAATCCATTGCGCAGTTGGTTGCCCACCAAAGAACTCGCCATCACCTTAGATGAACTCAATAAACTGCCTACTCCCGTTCGCAAACACATCCATATGTTTTGCTATGTGGACAACAAAAAGAAAAAAGTCGAAGTTCCTGTGTACGGAATGAACTCGGCAAACATGTCGGTATATCTCAACCACTCCAAAAAACCTAGCCTCAAATTCACCAAAGTGGGTGAATTGGTTTCACTCAGACAAATCGATGCCGGCGAAGAACTCACCATCGACTACGACAAAAGTTTTGGAGAAAAGCACGTTTTTAAATAAACGTGCGTTGCAAAAGACTAGAGATTAATCTTCGTTAGAGGCTTGCGCGGGCACTACCGGAGTAGGCGGTGGTGCCTTCACCAACACATGCGGTGTTTGACGATAAATTTGGTTCAACTGCTCGGGTTTGAAGTCCACATGCAATGGTGATGTGGGGTCTAAGACGATGTCGTGGTCTAAGTCCGTCAAGGCAATAGCGTAGATGGGCTCGTAATCTGTAACAAACAGCGCTTTGTAACCGTAATCGTCCACAGGGCCTAAGTTGTAATACTTGTAACCGTTCTTAGCTGCCCACTTAGAAGCTAACAAGCAAGCATAAATACCAGGCGAGCGGTTCTTATAGTCGCGATTCCATTGGCAGAAACTGCCGTAGACCTGGTCATATTTAGGCAAAAGCACAGACACATCGGTTAATACCAAACCGCCTTCGCTGTCGTGCACTTGCAAAATCAGAACATCAAGGGTTTGGATGTAATCCAAAAAGCCTTCAATTTCGCGGTCGTCGATTTCATAGGCTTCGAAATGCTCACCGCCCATCACGAACAAGTCATCTAATGTGAGAGCACTTCCAGGCACCACTGACTCGGTGTAGCTAAAAGTTTTATACATTTTTTCAAGTTCGCGAAATTTGCGCTCTCGACGTGGCTCAGTCCAAAAAGCTTCGTCAGATACGTGTACTAAACCGTATTTGTCATTGATAGGTACGCCGAACTGGCTGTCAGGAGGTAAGGCATACACCACAAATGGGCGAGGCGCTTGGGCCATCATTTCATGAGAAACATCGATATAGGGGCACAAGGCATCCCAGCGACTGGTGTAGTAGTGGATGTCGTTGTGGTGGCTGTCTACGCACAAGTTGTCTTTGGTCCAGGTTTGGTATCCAACGTGTTGCACTTGCGGAGCTGATTCCTCGTGCGAAAGAATTGTGGGAGTTTCGTGATGCTCCGATAACTCGGGCATGCGTAGTGCCATAGAACCGCTCATTTTTGTACTTCCTTCTTCAAGGGCTGTGCTGGTAATTTTTTCAACTCAAAGTAACTGGTATCTACCGCATAGTTACTTTTCAAAAATGCAGGATCTGATTTCAAGTGCTTTTTAATGCCGGAGGCCATCGATGCCAGGTGCTTAGAGGCTACGCTTTTTGGTGAAGCAAGTTGCTCGACGTACTCGGGCATGATGGGGCATTCCACATCGAAGTAAAAAGTTTGCGATTTGGGGTTAAAAGAAAGAGGGTATAACTTGCAAGAGAATGGCTTCTCCTCCCCTAGTACACATCCCTTAGGACCCAGATGCTCGCAGTTGCCATTCATACAAAGCTGTCCATGCTTTAGTTTTTCTTTGGCAGTCAGAGTTATTTCCAACTCTGGATATCCTGGTTCAACGTGACAACATCTTTGACACTGAGCACAATTTTCAAAGGGCACGAAAGCCCCATTCGAAAAAATATAAATACTGAGTGTGACTCAGACATGCCATAAGAAACTATCCCTTTTCCGTTTTTATAACTGATATTTTAATCATCAAACAACAGATGAGAGTTTAATCAAAAAATCAGGTATCAGAAAACTTTCCCCGAACCGCCAATTCACGAATCGGCTTACGTGGATTAGGCGACTCTCTTTCGCGTAACGCATCAGGTAAAACACTAGGGTCTCCGCGTTTACCGACTGCAATCAATGCATGTAATTGATGCTCAGCAGGAAGCGAGATTGCAGCAGAAGCTTTATCAAAATCTATCCCGCCTAATGCGTGCAAATACCAACCCGAGAAAGTTGCTTGCATAGCCATAAAAGCCCAAGCAGCGCCGGTGTCGAATTCATGTGAGCCATTCGCAATAGGCGCCGCGGCTCCAGGAGGGGTGCACAAATTAAATGAGGCGACAGCAACTAAAGCAGCGGCTTTAGGCGCCCACAGTTGATTCATTGGTGCCATGCTGTCAACCAAAGGTTGAAACAAAGCATCGCCACGTAACGCATAGGAAAAACGCCATGGCTGTGCGTTGAAAGCAGAGGGCGCCCAACGCGCAGCTTCCAACAAAGTCAAAAGTTCGTCTTCTGTAATTGCCTCATTGGAAAAAGATCTAGGAGACCAACGGTCAGTGAACACGGGGTTAATCGAATGGTCAGCTTTGCGTTTGTTTTCAATGGGGAAATTGGACATTGAGGCTTTCTTAAAAATTCAAGTTACGCACTATACATAAGTTGCCACATCCTAAATGGCGTTAGTGGCATTTGTAACTGTGAACTCAGTTGACTTTTTCCGTGACGCGCTAAGGCATCTGCAACTGCATTCACCACTGCAGGTGTTGCGCCAATCGTTCCTAATTCCCCAACACCTTTGACGCCCAACACATTGTTTTTACATGGAATGCTAGGGTCCATATGGGTGGAAAACATTTGCGGCATGACATCCGCATGGGCGAGCGCATAGTCCATCAAACTGCCAGTGAGTAGTTGACCTGTTTCTGCGTCATACACCACTTGTTCTAATAAGGCTTGGCCGATACCTTGTACTGCTCCACCATCCAACTGTCCGCGAACGATGGTCGGATTGATGACACGCCCCACATCATTGACCGAGGTGTAAGACACAACACCTACCGCACCAGTCTGTGGATCGAGCTCAACCTCACACACATGGCATCCATTGGGCCAAGTAGGACCGCTAGCAGTCGTGGTGGATTGCAATTCAATGCGCTTGTTAGGTTGCTTGCCAGCCAACGTTGCCAAACTAATTTTGAGGTCCGTTCCTGCGACCGAAAATTCACCACTGGCGTACTGCAAATCTTGGGTGGAAGCCTCTAAGGCCTCAGCTGCTAATTCTTTGGCTTTGTCCAAAGTTTTTTCAGCGCCCACATGCACTGCAGAGCCACCAGTAAACAATGAGCGGGAACCCGCACTACCAAAACCATTGCTTTGGTCAGTGTCGCCCATTTGAATGCGCACCTGAGATAGCGGAACGCCAAATACATCCACCACCAACTGCGCTAGAGAGGTAGCTATACCCTGCCCCATGGCGTTCACCGCTGTGAAAACTTCAATTACCCCATTTTCCAAGACTTTGACTTGTACGTTTTCCTCTAGAGCATTGCCACCCGTCCACTCTAAGAAGGTGGCAATGCCTAATCCGCGCCAAAGTCCCTTGCTCGCAGATGCTTTGGCTCGGGCTTCAAACCCATTCCAATCCGCCTTATCTAGGCCTTGGTTCATGATGGATTCAAAGTTACCCGTGTCATAGGTTTGGCCCATGGGGTTTTTGTAAGGCATTTGTTGCGGCTGAACAAAATTAAGACGACGCAAAGTTATCCGGTCAATGCCTGATTGTCGTGCGGCCTCGTCCATCAATCGCTCGATGTTGTAGATCGCCTCAGGACGTCCCGCACCCCGGTATGCACCCGTCGTTGCGGTATTGGTCATCACACCTGTGAAGTGGAAATCGATGAGAGGAATGTCATACACACTGGTTTGCACCCATGGGCCGATCAGCAATTGAATCGCAATACCGGTCATGGTGGGGTAGGCACCCACATTGGCTAAGGTATCGATGCGTAGGCCCAGAATTTTTCCTTTGGCGTCCAAGGCAAGCGATGCTTTGCTAGAAATATCGCGGCCATGGGCGCTGCTCAAAAATTCTTCGCTGCGGTCTGCAATCCATTTGACAGGTTTTTGCAATGTGTGGGCGGCATAGGCAACCACTACATCTTCAGGATAAGCCCCTGTTTTCATGCCAAAGCCGCCGCCGACATCGCCCACTATGACGCGGACTTTTTCAGTCGGCAAACCCAAAAGGTCGCAGACCAAAGTACGTACGCCTGTTGGCATTTGGCTACTCATACGGATGAGTAAACGTCCGCCCTCTGTGTAGGCCAAGATACTACGCGGCTCTATCGTTACCGCCATGAGGCGTTGGTTTTGTATATCTAAAGATACAACGTGTGCCGCTTGTCCGAAAACTTTTTCAATAGCAACTGCATCACCATAACGTGTTTCTGCAACACGGTTATCAGGTGCATCACTCAACAAAGGAGCGCCTGGTTTTAGCGCGTCATCGAAAGTCACCGCACAGGGAAGTTCTTCAAACTCCACCGCAATCGCCTCCATCGCATTGCGAGCTTGCTCTTGCGTATCTGCCACTACTGCGGCAATGGCTTCGCCGGCATAACGCACNNACCCAGTCTGACGCCAAGATACGGCGGTCCGCAGATGCAGCGGCAGACCCATCGGCACGGGTGAAGTTCATGGGACGCGGCATGGGCTTTATCCCAGCTTCAGTCAACTCTTTTCCAGTCACAACCATATGCACACCTGGCATCGCTTTAGCCGCCGATGTGTCAATTTTCACAATACGTGCATGCGCGTAAGGGGATCTAAAAAAACAAATATGGGTTTGCCCGTCGGGAGCAACGTCACTGGTGTAATTGCCAGCGCCTTTTAGTAATTGGTCATCCTCTAATCGTTGAACTGCTTGTCCGCTTCCAAAGCGCGTCGTCATCGTATTCAAGTGCATTTCTCCTGAGTGACCAAAAATATTAAATCAGTGTATCGCCATCAAGGCATCCCACCTGTCGCTTGCGCATGTTGCAAACAAGACAGACAGATCCCTACACGGCACGATAATTCACAAAGTATCTCTTAAACAAAGGAACCACGTATGACACACCTCACTTTAGACCAAGCCACCAAAATTTTGCAAGGTGCGCGCCAAGCTGCTCGCGCCGCCAATTACAAACCCATGGGCATTGCAGTATTAGATGCCTCTGGCCAATTGGTAGCTTTTGAACGTGAAGATGGCGCCAGCATGTTTCGCTTCGATATTGCACGCGCTAAAGCTTGGGGTGCTGTGGGCTTTGGGGCATCTAGTCGCGTATTAGCAGAACGTGCTAAGGACAACCCTAACTTCTTTGTCTCTTTGTCTGCTACTGCTGAAGGCAAGTTCCTTCCACAACCAGGTGCTGTTCTTATTAAAGACGCCGCCGGTCATATCTTGGGTGCAGCCGGTGCCAGCGGTGGAACTGGTGATGAAGACGAATTGATTTGCGCTGCTGGTGTGAAGGCAGCTGGCTTAGAAGTTGGTTAATGCTTATCGATCGCAGATGATTTTCGCCGATTTGTTCGCGCAAAAATTTAAATGCTCCAAAGAGACACCCTCACCACCGCCCCGATCTTTGCCACGATATGGCGATNNCTGCTGGTGTGAAGGCAGCTGGGTTGGTGGCTGGTTAAACCAAACCTATGACAAACACATCCGCATCGGCTTTGCCCACGGTTGGCATGTATGGACTCGGCATTATGGGTGGCACCATGGCCGAGGCACTTTTGAAGCATGGCTACAAAGTCTGCGGATTTGATATTGACGCAAAAGCCAAGAACCGCTTTAAAAAATATGGCGGTCAATTCTTAACCCATGCNNATTTCTGTGGCTACGGCCAAAGCACTTGGGCAAGTGACGCAAGCTATCGTTGATGGTCAACACAATAGAAAAGCAAAAATGCCACCCATCGTCATTGAAACCAGCACATTGACAATGGCTGACAAAAATCTTTGCGCCAAAACGCTCAAGAGTGCTGGTATTTCCGTTTTAGATTGCCCGATCAGCGGTACCGCGGTGCGAATCCAAGACCGTGCTTGGACTATTTTTGCCAGCGGCCCCAAAGCCGCTTACAAAAAAACCTTGCCAGTTTTAGAAGTCTTCACAGACAACGTGCCTTATGTGGGCGTCTTTGGTAACGGCACCAAACTTAAGTTTTCGGCAAACCATTTGGTCGCCATCTACAACGTAGCTTATGCAGAGTCGGTCGCGCTCGCACGCAAGATGGGGGTGGACCCACGAGAGGTGCTCAAACTATTTGGCAACAGCCCCGTGCTGGGCACTGGCGTCATGCGCCTGCGCATGGAGATGATGGTGAAGCGCAAATACACCCCCCCCACCATGAAAGTCGAGGTCTGGCAAAAAGACATGGAGGTCATCGGACAGATGGCCAAATCAGTTGACTGCCCTACTCCGATGTTTCAAACCGCCGCGTCTATCTACACCGCCGCCATGGCACAAGGCCTCTCGCAAGAAGACACCGCCTCCACCGCAGAGGTATTTGCCAAGATGGCGGGTATTCGATAGTTTTTATTTGGCCTTACGTGCTTTTTTCTTGGCGGCTTTTTCTAGCGCCTCGATGATGGGCAACTCGTCGCGCACGGCTTTGTAAGCGTCTAGCGCGGCTGGTCCGCCGCAATAGAGGAAAGAATGCAAGATCAGCTCGCGCACCTCATCGCGCGTCACCCC
>DDYJ01000094.1:13255-13469 GCA_002347905.1 Comamonadaceae bacterium UBA2237
AAGCGAACTCGGTCGCCAAATCTTGAAACGGCATATTCAAATCATCGGCGTTTTTAAATGAGCGTTCGACATAGTCGTCGCCCAGCACTTTTTTACGCATTGCAAGGCCGGCCTGAAATGCAGGCGATCTAGATTTGCTTGTTTTTTTAGTGGGTTTGGTAGCCATGGTATTTCCTTAGTCGGCTTTGATATTGGCAGATTTAACAACAGCGCC
>DDYJ01000027.1:0-168 GCA_002347905.1 Comamonadaceae bacterium UBA2237
GGGATACCGCGCTGAACGAAATTTCTGCCAAATTGCTGGAGTTGCGCAAAACCAGTGGGCCCGACAGCGTTTACTGGATCGGCTCTTCTAAACACAACAACGAACAGGCTTATTTATTGCGCAAGTTTGTGAGTTACTTTGGCTCTAACAACTGTGACCACCAAGCCC
>DDYJ01000027.1:191-3043 GCA_002347905.1 Comamonadaceae bacterium UBA2237
GGGGCTATGGTGCGATGACCAACTCGTACAACGACATGCAAAACAGCAAGGTCGCGATGTACATCGGCTCCAACGCAGCCGAAGCCCACCCAGTCTCTCTCCTGCATATGCTCCACGCCAAGGAAAACGGCTGCAAGATGATCGTGGTCGACCCGCGCTTTACCCGCACAGCGGCCAAGGCAGATGAATATGTGCGTATCCGTTCAGGCTCCGACATTGCCTTTTTGTTTGGCCTGTTGCACATCATTTTCAAGAACGGTTGGGAAGACAAAAAATACATCAACGACCGTGTCTTCGGCATGGACAAAGTCAAAGAAGAAGTCTTGGCGAAATGGACACCCGACAAGGTCGAAGAAGTTTGCGGCGTAGGCGCCGAGCAATTGCTCAAAGTCGCAACTTGGTTGCATGAAAACCGTCCCGGCACCATTGTTTGGTGTATGGGTCAAACCCAGCACACGATTGGTAACGCGATCGTGCGTGCGTCCTGCATCTTGCAGTTGGCCTTGGGCAATGTCGGTAAGTCAGGTGGCGGTACCAACATCTTCCGCGGCCACGACAACGTGCAAGGGGCGACCGATGTGGGTCCCAATCCTGATTCCTTACCCGGTTACTACGGCATTGTCGAAGGCTCCTGGAAGCACTTTGCCAAAGCATGGGGTGTTGACTTTGAATGGCTCAAAGGCCGCTTCGCCAACCCCGGCATGATGAGTAAGCCTGGCATCACCGTCTCCCGATGGATCGATGGCGTGCTAGAGAAGAACGAGTTGATCGACCAAGAAAACAACCTCAAAGGCGTTTTCTTCTGGGGGCATGCCCCGAACTCGCAATCGCGTGGATTAGAAATGAAACGCGCCATGGACAAATTAGATTTGTTGGTCGTTGTAGATCCTTATCCATCTGCCACAGCGGCGATGGCCGCCATGCCTGGCAAGCCAGAGGATGCAAATTCCAACCGAGCGGTTTATCTGCTACCCGCAGCAACCCAGTTTGAAACCAGTGGCTCCTGTACGGCTTCCAACCGATCCATCCAATGGCGCGAAAAAGTGATCGATCCACTGTGGGAGAGCCGCTCAGACCACATGATCATGTACCAATTGGCCGAAAAACTCGGTTTTGGCAAAGAGCTGGTCAAGAACTACAAGATGCAAAAAGTCAAAGGCATGGACGAACCCATGATCGAAGATATCTTGCGTGAAATCAATAAATCGGTCTGGACGATTGGCTACACCGGCCAAAGCCCAGAGCGCCTCAAGGCGCATATGCGCAATATGCACCTCTTTGACGTCAAAACCTTGAAGTCCAAGGGGGGTAAAGACAAAGAAACAGGGTATGACTTTGGTGGTGACTACTTTGGCCTGCCATGGCCTTGCTGGGGCACGCCTGAGTTGAAGCACCCAGGATCCCCCAATTTATATGACACCTCCAAACACGTGATGGATGGTGGCGGTAACTTCCGCGCCAACTTTGGTGTTGAACGCGAAGGCAAAAACCTATTGGCTGAAGACGGTTCTCATTCCTTGGGTGCCGATATCACCACAGGCTATCCAGAACTAGACCATGTCTTACTCAAGAAACTTGGTTGGTGGGACGAACTCACCGATGCAGAGAAACCCTTGGCAGAGGGTAAAAACTGGAAGACAGACAGCTCAGGCGGCATGATTCGCGTGTTCATGCAAAACCACGGTTGCCATCCTTTCGGTAATGCCAAGGCCCGCGCCGTGGTGTGGAACTTCCCAGACCCAATTCCGCAGCACCGCGAACCGCTATACGGCACGCGCCCTGACTTGATGGAGAAATACCCAGCGCATGCAGACAAGAAGGCATTCTGGCGACTTCCCACTTTGTACAAAACAGTACAAGACAAAAACATCGCAGACAAAGTGCATGAGAAGTTCCCGCTCATCATGACGTCTGGCCGTTTGGTCGAATACGAAGGTGGCGGTGAAGAGACCCGCTCCAACCCATGGCTGGCTGAGTTGCAACAAGACATGTTTGTCGAGATCAATCCCAAAGCCGCCTCTGACCGAGGGATCCGCAATGGCGAGCAAGTTTGGGTCTCATCGCCGACTGGTGCCCGTATCAAGGTCATGGCCATGGTCACCCCCCGTGTTGGGGTGGACACTGTCTTCTTGCCTTTCCACTACTCTGGACGTTGGCAAGGCGCAGACATGCTGGGCCACTACCCCAATGGCGCAGCGCCGATTGTGCGAGGTGAAGCAGTCAACACGGCCACCACGTATGGCTACGACAGCGTCACCATGATGCAAGAGACCAAGACCACCGTTTGTAACGTAGAGCGTGCTTAAAGCGTCGCGTTAAAGGAGAAAAATCTATGGCACGCATGAAATTTATTTGTGACGCAGAGCGGTGCATCGAGTGCAACGGGTGCGTCACCGCTTGTAAAAACGAACACGAGGTGCCTTGGGGTGTGAATCGACGCCGCGTGGTCACCTTGAACGACGGTGTTCCTGGCGAAAAATCCATCTCTGTTGCTTGCATGCACTGCTCAGACGCACCTTGCATGGCAGTTTGCCCAGTCAATTGTTTTTATAAAACCGACGAAGGCGTGGTCTTACACGACAAGGACGTGTGCATCGGTTGTGGTTACTGCTCCTATGCCTGCCCCTTTGGCGCGCCACAGTTCCCTTCACAAGGCACATTTGGCGTGCGCGGAAAGATGGACAAATGCACCTTCTGTGCAGGCGGCCCCGAAGCCAATGGCAGCCAAGCTGAATTCGAAAAATACGGTCGCAACCGCTTGGCCGAAGGCAAATTGCCAGCATGCGCTGAAATGTGTTCTACCAAAGCTTTGCTCGCAGGAGATGGAGATGTGGTGGCCGACATCTTCCGCA
>DDYJ01000191.1:0-1188 GCA_002347905.1 Comamonadaceae bacterium UBA2237
ATCGTGGTGGTCTTTAATTTGATGTCATTATGGAAACAAGAAGCCCGTTCAACCAAGCGCGGCCCACGGGAAGAAAACGGCTTCCAGCAAAACTGGAAGAAGTTGATGGCGCAAGCCAGCATGCGTCGGTTTTTATGGACTGTCGCGATTGGTACTGCAGCCTTTAGCATGCAAGACATCATCTTGGAACCTTTTGGTGCCGAAGTGCTAGGCCTGGATGTCAGCATGACCAGTGCCTTGACTGCGCTCAGTGCCGGTGGATCGTTGCTAGCCTTTTTCTTAGCATCTCAGTGGCTAGTACGTGGTGTTGACGCATGCCGTGTTGCCAGTGCGGGCGTTGTTCTGGGATTGCCTGCATTTGCCTTTGTCATTTTTTCAGCGCCGCTGGATTCCCCCAACTTATTTAGAACTGGTACTTTTCTAATTGGATTTTCTGGTGGATTGTTCTCAGTAGGCATGTTAGTCACCGCCATGTCTTTCAACAACGACAAGTATGCAGGCATGGTGTTGGGAGCATGGGGCGCAGTCCAAGCCATGGCATCAGGTCTGGCCATGGCTGCCGGCGGATTCCTACGCGACACGATTGCAAGCCTAGCAACTAGTGGCGCTTTAGGCAGCAGTTTGGACTCCCCCGCAACTGCCTATAGCTTTGTCTACCACATTGAAATTTATATGTTGTTTGTCGTGTTGATTGCACTAGGACCTTTGGTTCGAAACAGTCGACGTGAAACGGTCAAGCCCCAAAGACATTCTTTTGGCTTGGCGGAGTTCCCGAGTTGAAAACAACTCATTTTTAAATGGAGAAATGACCATGGAAACTGGTGCAATCACCCAATATGTCGACGTTGCGCAGCTCGTCCTCTATGTATTTTGGGTATTTTTTGCGGGTCTGATTTATTACCTCTTGCGTGAAAATCACCGCGAAGGTTACCCAATGGACAGTGGCCGAGAAAATGGCCCCAAGATGGATGGATGGCCTTCCATTCCAACGCCCAAAGTCTACAAACTGCCCAATGGTCATGAAGTCTTGAGCCCTGACTTTAACCGCCAAGATGGTCAGTACCAAGGCAAGCCTTCTCATCCATGGAATGGCGCACCGCTTGAGCCAGTCGGCGATCCGCTTCTGGCAGGCCTAGGCCCAGGCGCTTGGGCTAATAGAGCAGATGTTCCTGAAATGACGCATGAAGG
>DDYJ01000191.1:1263-2902 GCA_002347905.1 Comamonadaceae bacterium UBA2237
TCGGACAAAAACATTTTGATTCCTATTAACTTTGCTCGGATTCATGAAGATGCGATCGATGTGCATGCCTTGATGTCGCACCAATTCGTTAATGTGCCTGCTACGCAATCACCGGATCAAGTCACCATGTTGGAAGAAGAAAAAATCATGGCTTACTTTGGAGCAGGACTCCTCTATGCTGAGCCAAACCGTCAGGAACCTATCGTATGAAGGCACACCACGAGCACGAATTCGAGGCAGCCTTGGGTTTACCCGAGCAACTGCCTCGCAATGAATATGTAATTTGGCAAGGCCAGCCAGACTGGAAGCAGCTGGCTGTGAACGCATTCCATGTGCGAAAAATTACTTTCTATTTCGCGTTCATGCTATTTTTGCAATGCGTGCACTTGGTAGATACGGATACCGCTTGGCTAGACATGGTCAAACAATTAGGTACCAGCATCTGTTTGGCATCGATTGCTTTAGGTCTTTTGACGTGGAGCGCTTACCTCTCTAGTAAGGCGACGATCTACACCTTGACCAACAAGCGCATTGTGATGCGTATCGGTATCGTGTTGTCCCTGACTTTCAATCTACCTCTCAAGAAAATCGTAGCATCTGACTTGCTGATTTTGAAAAATCAAGTCGGCAATATTGCTTTGGGCATTTCATCTGACAGCCCTATTGGTTGGCTAAACCTATGGCCCCATGTCCGTGCTTGGCGAATCAATGCACCCCAGCCTACGTTGCGTTGCATTCCTAATGCAGAAAGCATTGGCCAGCTCATATTACAAGCATGGCGCAAAGAGTCTCCACAAGAACAGCTCGTTTCTGTAGGGAATACATCAAGCGCAAACAACACACAAACGTTGAGCCACGCATGAACAATCCACCTACCCCCATATTGCAGGCGAACTCCAACTCACCAGCGATTCCCGTCGTTGCGCGCTGGATATTAGTTGGCTTAGCAATTTTGTTGGTGGGTGTTTCGTGGATCAAGCAATCTGGTGTCGATATGCGCGAAGCTGATGCACCCATCGTTTGGAAAAAAGCGTTGCACTTTGAAGATGGCAACCATGGAGAGATCTTGGTTTTTGATGCCACGCAAAAGCACATTGCGACGTTTGAAGGCGAGCAAGGATTTTTAAGAGGCACTCTACGTGCTCTAGCCAGAGAACGTAAAAAAAGATCTATCAGTGGTGAGGCTGCGTTCGAGTTGAGTGGCCACGCCGATGGACAAATGGTGTTGCGCGATCCAGCCACAGGTGAAGCCATACATTTGGCATCTTTTGGTCCAAGTAACGCACAAATTTACCGCCAGTTGCAATGAATATCTGAGGAAAAACAATATGTCACACGTCATCACACCCATTGAAACGTCCAGCGATGCCAATGCAAAGGCGGTTGAGAGCACAGTATTAAGTCCACGGTTTTATACAACTGACTTCAAAGCGATGGACCGCATTGATGTGTCGTCGGTTCGCCACGAGTGGGACCAGATGATGAAAGAGTACGAGGGCGATAACAACCACGATCATTTCCAACGTGATGCCCAATTTGCAGACGAAGTGGCAACTTTGATGCCGCAACTCTCGCCAGAGATGCGCCAAGAGTTCCTAGACTTTCTTGTTAGCTCATTGACTTCAGAGTTTTCAGGTTG
>DDYJ01000146.1:0-1707 GCA_002347905.1 Comamonadaceae bacterium UBA2237
GGCAGATCCGTTGCGTAAGGGTCAACCTTTTCACCCCCTATGACAATTCCTGCGTTAGCGGCGTTATCACTGATGGTGTCAAACACTTTGCGCATTACTTTGGTGTGGCGATCGAACTGCTCGATCCGAGCGTCGATGATTTCAATCGCAGGCGTGACATATGCGGTAGCGTCAAGTACCTGTTGCACAGAGACATTCGGACCTTGGATCGCATCTTTCAGTACAAATGCAAGTTCGACTTCGACGCGTGGCGCGATGAAGTTTTGAATGGGGATATCCAATACTTTCCCAGCAACACATGTGTAGCGCATATGTTCTAGCAAAGTGCCGAAATCGGGCTCGTCAATTTGGCTGGCTTGTTGCATGGCGCGGCTGGTTAAACCAATTTTGTGACCAATGACTTGATGGCCTTGCGAGAGTTTGAGTGCCACCCATGCACGGTTGATTTGGTAACCATCTTCAATCGTCATCTCAGGATAGCGTTTGGAGAAGTGCTCAACTTGCACCCGAGATTTCTCTGCATGGTTAAGTTCTGCTGCAAGTTGGTTGATGACTTCAGGGCTCAGCATATTTAGACTTTGTTAAATAAGGGATGCAGGTTACTGTGCTTGGCGTCATACACAGGCACGCCTTCGTCTATTTGCAACGTGATGCCAATGTGGCGCTTCTCAAAGATATCGGCAAAGTGTGTTTGAGTTGTTTTTAAAAGTGCATCGCCAACGCGGGTGTGCGTGGCGGCCGTTCGCCCATTGGCCATGCGCAATTGCAAATAAACAAAGGCGTAGTCGCCAGTGCCGCCAGCTGCGCGGCCTGCGCTGCCGTCATCTGCTACTGCGAAATGCGCCGCAGGAAAAGCTAGCACGCGAACTCCACCTGGGGGAAAAACTGCAGCATCACTTTCATCGCGCGCCGCCAACATGGTGTTGGCCAGAGAGCGACACAACACATCTATATTGGTTTCTTTGTCGAGTTGCGGGGTGTACAAAATCACAAGATGGGGCATAAATCTCAAAGCCTCGAGAACGATTGGTATGCGCCCGCCGCACTGGCTTGGGCGGACGGGATGTGTTGCCCACTCTGAGGCGTGACAGGAAACACCGCATTGATCTGCCCTGTGCCAGAGGCGCCAAAGTAAGGCGTGATGATGTCTGCTGGCGCGTCGTACCCCGACCAACCTAACGCACCCATCAGCATGGCCGTGTCATGCATAAACCCTTCACCATGTCCTTTGCTGGCGTATTCAGGCAGCATGGCACAAAAACTTTCCCACTCTGCGTTTCGCCACATCTGCACCACTTGGGCGTCGAGCTTTTCTAAAAAAGGACTCCAAATTTTGAAAGCAAATTCAGGCGCCAAACCGTTTTGCGCAAAACGATGGCTCAAGGACCCACTCGCAAAAAACGCTACCTTGCCGTCATAGTGTTGCTCGACCGCTTGACGCATCGCCCAACCCAATCGCGCGCTGTCATTCAAATAATGCGATTGGCACAAAGCGGACACAGACACCACTTTGAAGTGTTGGTCTTCATTCATATAGCGCAGAGGCACCAAGGTGCCATATTCAGGCGCGAGCGTGGTTTTGTCATGCGCCAAAGTTTCTACGCCGAAGTCGTTGCAGGCTTTTGCAAGTAATTGGCCTAGCTCTGGATTACCAGGGGCCTCGTATGGCATGTTGCTAATGAAGTGCGGCAACTCGTTGCTGGTGTA
>DDYJ01000146.1:1789-2159 GCA_002347905.1 Comamonadaceae bacterium UBA2237
GTGTCCATCAATGGCATCTTGTCGTGTGCCAAAACGTGGCCCAGGCAATTCGCTCAAATACATCGAAGGCACGTGGGTGATTTTGGCAGCGACCGCAAGTTGCCCCATGGTTAGAGTCCCCAGTGTGGAATGTGGTGGCTTCCCAAACTCACCGCGACGTTTTTAGGTTCGCAAAATACTTCGTAACTCCAGGTGCCGCCTTCGCGTCCTGTGCCACTGGCCTTGGTGCCACCAAAGGGTTGGCGCAAATCGCGCACGTTTTGGCTATTCACAAAACACATGCCCGCTTCAACTGCAGCTGCTACGCGATGGGCTTTACCAATGTTCTCCGTCCACACATAACTGCTCAAGCCGTATGCGATGTCATTCG
>DDYJ01000146.1:2205-2738 GCA_002347905.1 Comamonadaceae bacterium UBA2237
CCAAAAATTTCGTCTTGCGCGATACGCATGCGGTTGTCGACGTCGGCAAACACCGTGGGCCAGACAAAGTTACCTTTGGCGACGCGCGCGCTTAAGTCGGGGGCATACGATGGGCGATCTAAACCGCCGCACAAAAGCGTGGCGCCTTCTTTGGGCCCGAGTTCGATATAGCTTTTCACTTTGGCTAAGTGCGCGGGGCTGATCATGGGACCAACGATGGTTTTTTCGTCTAGTGGATCGCCCACAGTAATGCGCTTTGCGCGCTCGGTGAATTTGGCGACGAAGTCAGCATAAATACTTTGTTGTACCAAGATGCGACTGCCCGCTGTGCAACGCTCACCGTTGTTGCTAAAAATCATGAAGACTGCGGCGTCAAGTGCGCGGTCTAAATCGGCGTCTTCAAAAATAACAAATGGCGACTTGCCCCCGAGCTCCATGCTGAACTTTTTCAACCCTGCAGTTTTGACAATGCGGTTACCTGTCGCAGTAGAGCCTGTGAAAGAAATCGCCCGCACATCGGGATGCGCGACCAA
>DDYJ01000139.1:0-165 GCA_002347905.1 Comamonadaceae bacterium UBA2237
GTGAATATGCGTCAATGCACGGCCTTGGGTGTGCTCGGCGTAGGCAAGCAAAGCATTCGCGGCGGCATGCGCTTGTGCCACGTCTTGTGCATTCCAAGCCTGCAAAGATGCCGCTTGTAAATGCGCAAGCAGTTCACGCGCCCCCAATGCAGAATCAAACTGCCA
>DDYJ01000139.1:199-3400 GCA_002347905.1 Comamonadaceae bacterium UBA2237
GCAACCCATTGCGCCAATTCAGCGCTATCGCATTCAGCTAAATAAACAACGCCTTGAGTCACGCTCATCCAAGCCAGTCCCATGCCTGCACGTTCGCTTTGGTGCACTGCCAACACAAAGCTTTCCGATTTGTCGCTGAGCAAAGCGCTGTCAGTCAAAGTGCCCGGCGTCACCACGCGCACCACTTTGCGTTCAACGGGACCTTTGCTGGTAGCAACATCGCCCACTTGCTCGCAAATCGCGACCGATTCACCGAGTTTGATTAAACGCGCTAAATAGGTTTCAACGGAATGAAAAGGCACACCCGCCATCACTACAGGCTGTCCGGCAGATTGCCCGCGTTGCGTGAGCGTGATGTCTAATAAGCGAACGGCTTTTTCAGCATCTTCAAAAAACAACTCATAAAAATCACCCATACGATAAAACAGCAGCGTGCTGGGGTACTCGGACTTGAGACCCAAGTACTGCTGCATCATCGGGGTGTGGGCGGAGTGGTCTGGCATGCTGCTTCGCTGACTTGGCGCCAGTCTGCTGTGGGTTGCTTCAACTAAAAATTACTTCACTTCAGAAGCCGGTGTTAAACGCAGTGTCTTGGTGGTTTCTGACACCTCGTGTTTTTCAGCAGCAGATGCAAACTTGGAATATTTCTGCAAAAGTGGAACCATCTGAGCATAAATACGAGGATTCGCAGCCATACATTCTTTTTGGTCTATGTAGTTGGCTTCACCCGTGAAGTTACCTACCAAGCCGCCTGCTTCGGTGACCAACAAAGCACCGGCCGCCATGTCCCACGCTTGTAAGCCAATTTCAAAAAAACCATCGGTAAAGCCCGCTGCCACATAAGCCAAATCAAGTGCCGCAGCACCAGGGCGACGCAGGCCAGCGGTGCGTTGCATCATGTCGCCCATCAAGCGCAAGTATTTCTCGAAGTCGTCTTCAGGACGGAAGGGGAAGCCAGTTGACAACAAACATTCATCTAAGCGCACACGCTTGCTGACGCGAATGCGTCGCTCGTTCATGAAGGCACCACGACCTTTGGTCGCTGTGAAAAGGTCGTTGCGTGTGGGGTCATACACCACAGCCTGCTCAAGTTTGCCGCGCACTTGCAAAGCAATGCTGACGCAATAGACGGGAAATCCGTGGATGAAGTTGGTCGTTCCGTCTAGTGGATCGATGATCCAAATATGGTCAGCGTTGGAGTTGCCATGTTGGCTGCCCGACTCTTCGGCCAAGATGCCGTGGTCTGGGTAGGCGGTGAGCAAGTTTTCGATGATGGCTTGCTCGCTAGCGTGGTCGATCTCGGTCACAAAATCGTTGACTTGTTTTTGTGAAATTCGAACGGCCTCCACATCAAGGGCCGCGCGGTTGATGATGGCGCCTGCGGCGCGTGCGGCCTTGACGGCCACGTTGAGCATGGGGTGGAGGGTAGAGGACGACATAAATTGTGGGTAAGAGCAAGCCCAAAGGGCAGAAATGCCACCCATAGATATAGGCAACGACAATAAGATTATTTTACGCCCCTGACCTTTGACACTGCATGAATACCCGCTTTATCTTGATTGAGACTAGCCACGCTGGCAACGTAGGCGCTTCAGCGCGTGCCATGAAAGTCATGGGCTTCGATGATTTGGTGTTGGTGAAACCGCGCTGGGGCAATGTTTTGCGGCGTGAAGAGACCATTCAGCGCGCAAGTGGTGCCCTAGATGTTCTCAATAACGCGCGCATCGTTGATTCGTTAGACGATGCCTTAGACGGCATGACGCATCTGTGCGCTACGGCGATGACACCCAGAGATTTTGGGCCACCCACTCTAGAGCCACGCATGCACTTTGCCGCTCTTGTGGAAAGCGGTTTGGATGGTGATGCGCTACCTGATACACAAAACAAAGCGCAAAACAAATTACAAAACGATCCAAGCGGACAACAACTACCGCACTTGGAAAAAGGCGTAGCTTTCCTATTCGGCTCCGAGCGTTACGGCATGCGCAACGAGGACGTCTACCGTTGCCATGCCTGCATTCGTATTCCAACCAATCCGCAATTCGGTTCACTCAATCTGGCCTCTGCCGTACAAGTGTTGGCCTACGAATGGCGATTGGCGCTGGGAGGCTTTGTTAATAGCGCGCAAGACTATGCCACAGCCACGCCAGAACTTGCCGATGCCCAACAAATCGCGGGACTTTTGTCGCACTGGCAAGAGGCTTTAACTGCCATTGATTTCTTGGACCCTGAATCGCCTAAGAAACTGATCCCAAGGCTCAATCAGCTTTTGAATCGCGCGGGTCTCACGCAAGAAGAAGTACACATCTTGCGGGGTATTGCCAAGGCGACTCTGCAAGCCGCCACACTCAAACGATAATCACTGCTTATGTTTGCTCGCTTACGTTCTGATATCCAATGCATTTTGGACCGCGACCCTGCCGCCCGATCGGGTTGGGAGGTCTTGACTTGCTACCCTGGTTTGCACGCCATTGTGTTGCACCGTTTTTCTCACACCTGCTGGAATCTCGGTTTTAAATGGATCGCGCGATTTGTGTCTAACTTTTCAAGATGGTTCACTGGTATCGAAATCCATCCGGCTGCAGTCATTGGCGAGCGCGTTTTCTTCGACCATGCCATGGGTGTAGTGGTGGGAGAGACAGCGCAAATTGGTGATGGTTGCACGATCTACCAAGGTGTAACACTGGGTGGCACATCGCTTTACAAAGGCGTCAAACGCCATCCGACCTTGGGTAGAGATGTCGTCGTCGGTGCGGGCGCTAAAGTATTAGGTGGATTCACGGTCGGTGACGGCGCGCGTATTGGTAGCAATGCGGTGGTCATCAAACCTGTGCCAGCTGGAGCTACAGCGGTGGGAAATCCAGCGCGCATCATCCAAGCAGATACCGATGCGATTCGCGAAGCGGCGGCTTCCAAGATGGGCTTTTCAGCATACGGCNNGACGACCCCATCAGCTTAGCCATGCGTGGATTGATTGATAGCGCCGCTACCCAAGAACACCAAATTGCTTTATTGTGGAAAGCTTTGGAAGAGTTGTCTGTAGCGCAATCAAAAACTGATTGCATTCCGTCCGACGCTGCGAAGCAAGAAAGCTTTGAGGCTGCTCGAATAAATCAGCTGTTGGATTAGGGCCTTCTGGCTGATTCAAACTGCAGCCTAACCTAGCCAACCAGTTCCTAGCCATTCAGTTTTCAGGTTAAA
>DDYJ01000197.1:0-2333 GCA_002347905.1 Comamonadaceae bacterium UBA2237
CCGTGCATTGACGCATATTCACAAGGTAGTAGTGGTGCGCAACGATGCATTGATCGATTTGCCTTTGAGTACACGGCGTAATTTAGAACTCACCCAAACTTTGCGTGGAGAGGAGTCTCCCACACTGTTCTCTTTGCTAGACACCTGCATGACTGGCATGGGAAGCCGTCAACTCAAACAATGGTTGCTGTCACCTGAGCGCGACCGCACCCATGCCACCCTGCGCTTAAAGGCAATTGCTGCGCTTCAAGGCACCGCAATGCATGAACCCTACAAAGTTTTACGTAATGCACTCAAAGGTTCCGGTGATGTGCAACGTATCAGCGCGCGTATTGCCTTGCGTCAGGTGCGCCCCCGTGAGTTAGTGGCTTTAGGTATTGCTTTGCGAAAAGCCTTGCAAATGCAACCCCTGCTTCCCAATAGCCCTCTGCTACAAAGCTTGGCGCAAGACATGTCCGTCAATCCAGAATGTGGCGTGCTTATTTCGCGCGCACTGTTACCCGAGCCTGCAGTCTTGTTGCGAGAGGGTGGCGTCATTGGAGATGGGTACGACAGCGAACTAGATGAGTTACGCGCCATTCAAACCAATTGCGATGATTTTTTGCTTGCCCTAGAAACTCGGGAACGTGAGCGCACTGGCATTGCTAATTTGCGCGTGCAGTTCAACAAGGTGCATGGCTTTTACATAGAAGTCACGCAAGGACAAGTGAACAAAGTGCCAGAGGACTATCGACGTCGCCAAACGCTAAAAAATGCGGAGCGTTTCATCACCCCGGAACTCAAAGCATTTGAAGACAAAGCCTTGAGTGCCCAAGAACGCGCATTGGCCCGAGAAAAGTTTTTATACGAACAACTGCTTGATATGTTGCAAGCATACGTGCCAGCGCTTACCCAATTGGGTAGCGCTATTGCCACGCTTGATGCTTTGTGTGCACTGGCAGAGCGCTCCGTCACCTTGCATTGGTGCGCCCCTACTTTTGTGAATACGCCTTGCATCGACATCACACAGGGACGTCACCCCGTGGTGGAGGCCCGACTTGCCGCAACCCACGGGCGCACCCATGACGGATCTGCCAAAACCTTTATTGCCAACGACACGCATTTAGGCCCCAACCAACGCATGCAAGTGATTACCGGACCGAATATGGGCGGTAAATCGACCTATATGCGACAAGTCGCATTGATTGTGTTGTTAGCGAGTATGGGGAGTCATGTCCCTGCAAGTGCTTGCACGCTGGGGCCCATAGATGCCATCCATACCCGCATTGGCGCTGCAGACGATTTAGCCAACGCACAATCGACCTTCATGCTGGAAATGACGGAAGCTGCGCATATCTTGCATAACGCTACCGCGAACAGTCTGGTTTTGATGGATGAGATTGGGCGCGGCACATCTACTTTTGATGGTTTGGCTTTAGCGGGAGGGATTGCTTCGCACTTGCATGACAAATCGCAATCGTTCACATTGTTTGCCACCCACTATTTTGAGTTGACCGAATTCCCTGTGAAACATCGACAAGCGATGAACGTGCATGTCAGCGCGGCAGAGTCTACTGCTGGCAGTGGCAACAACGGCATTGTGTTTTTGCATGAAATTCAAGCCGGTCCTGCCAGTCGCAGTTACGGTATTCAAGTTGCGCGCTTAGCTGGCGTACCAAACAGCGTTTTGCAGCATGCCAAGCATGCACTGTCGGCTTTAGAGTCTGGCGCAGCATCTGGCAAAGCCCAAGTAGATTTATTTGCTGCGCCACCAGAGCCCATAGACGCTGGACCCTCCCCATTAGAGGCCAAGTTATCTCAGATAGATCCAGACACCTTGAGCCCCAGAGATGCTTTGGATGCTTTGTACCAACTTAAAAAGTTACTCAAGGGCTCCAAGTAATCCAACCGGTGTATGCGGTAATCCATACCGCGATACCAAACACAATGCGGTACCAAGCAAACGGCACAAAACTGTGGCTAGCGATATAGCGGAGCAACCAGCGGACACAGACCCAAGCACTAATAAAAGAAAAAAGTAAACCGACAGCAAAGGTAGGCGCATCCGCCAAGCTCAAAAGCGCACGTTCTTTGTAAAGGCTATAGCCACCGGCGCCTATCAACGTAGGAATCGCTAGATAAAAAGAAAAATCAGTAGCGGCTTTTCGCGACAGGCCTAAGACCATTCCACCAATGATGGTTGCCCCGCTTCGGCTAGTGCCTGGAATCATGGCAAGGCATTGCACAAGCCCGACTTTCAGGGCGTCCAGTGGCGTCATGTCATCTACATTTTGAATACGGGATGTTTCTGGATGCGTTATTAGAGGATGAACGATAGACATGCCTTTGGCACT
>DDYJ01000197.1:2392-3107 GCA_002347905.1 Comamonadaceae bacterium UBA2237
CTGGCCACTACTTCAGGCGTAAACAAGTACAACTTGATTTGCTTACCAAACAGTAATCCCAGCACCACGGCTGGCAAAAAAGCAATGATCACGTTGGTAGCGAAGCGTCTTGCCGATGTATCAGTCGGTAAATCCAAGACAGTTCGCGAGATTTTTTGCCAGTAAACCAAGATGACGGCGAAGATCGCGCCTGTTTGAATCGCGATGTCAAAAACCTTGCCTTTTTCATCGTCTAGTCCCAGCAACGCGCCCGCCAAAATCAGGTGACCGGTGCTCGAAATAGGCAAAAACTCGGTCAAGCCTTCCACCATTCCCATGACTGCGGCTTTTAGCAAAACAACAAAATCCATACAACTCCTTGTGAAGCGTAAATTATCGCGTTAGTACACCCCTAAAATCAGAGAATGACGACACCTGCCAACTCAGCGACTGACACTGATCACAAACCTAGTAATTTTTTACGCCAGATCATTGAAGCCGACTTAGCGCAAGGCACTTATGCCAATCGACGTTGGGCAGGCACACCTGGTGACGCCGCGCATCAGGCCAAAGGCAGTCCTGATCCCGCCAAAATTCGCACCCGTTTTCCACCAGAACCCAATGGCTACCTGCACGTGGGGCACGCCAAAAGCATTTGCATCAATTTCGGGCTAGCACGCGACTATGGCGGCGTTTGCCATTTGCGCTTTGACGACACCAATCCAGAAAAAGAAGA
>DDYJ01000142.1:0-1467 GCA_002347905.1 Comamonadaceae bacterium UBA2237
GAGCACACGCTTGCCATATTGATAATGCTGCTGCTTTGGCCCGTTTTCTCGAAGTTGGCGAGCATTTTGGGCAACACTGCTTGGATCATCCAAAACTGTGATCGCACATTCAAATTAAAAGCGAAGTTCCATTCATCATCGGTTGCACCCAAGATGGGGCCGTTGTGCACATAACCCGCGCAATTGAAAACTATGTCAATCAGTGGAATTTTGGTGAAAAGTGATTGAATAGCATGCTTGTCTAACACGTCTAGTACTGACGTATGGATATTGGTGATAGCGTCATATTTTTTGAGTAACGTGGCATTGACGTCTGTAGCGTAAACCGTCGCACCTTCTGCGGCAAAGGCACGCGCAGTCGCTTCTCCTATACCTTGACCAGCCGCTGTGATCAGGGCTGTTTTTCCTTTGAGTCTCATGCGGTGGTCTCCTGATATTTGCCAATGCCATTAAAGCTTAAAGCGTTTAAGTAACACCAATTTTTCATGCGGGTTTACACGATTGTGCATTTGGTATGACGATTGTCCAATGGTGGTATTCCCGCACCTCTTTAATACACATCATCTTTTCACAAGGAGACATCGATGACAAAAAGAACCCACCTGAAAGTACTCGCTGGCGCAGCCGCTCTGGCCTTTGGCTTGATTGCATCACCTATCGCTTTTGCTCAGCAAAAGTTGAAATGGGCGCATGTCTATGAAACATCTGAACCCTATCACACTGAGTCAGTCTGGGCTGCGGAAGAAATTAAAAAACGCAGTAACGGCAAATTTGATATCCAAGTTTTTCCCGCATCATCACTAGGCAAAGAAACCGATATCAACCAAGGCCTCACTTTAGGCACTGTCGACATGATCATCAGTGGTCCATCGTTTGCCGCGCGGACGTATCCTCGCTTTGGTATTGCTTACTACCCATTCATCTTCCGTGATGGTGACCACTTATTGGCTTACTCCAAGAGCGCTATATTCCAAGAGATGGTCAATGAGTTCCGCGCTAAAACGGGCATTCAAGTCACGGCTTACACCTACTATGGTGCACGCCATACCTCCGCACAAAAATCATTCACCAATTGTGATGGCGTCAAAGGCCTGAAGATTCGCGTGCCTGATGTCCCCGCCTACACAGCCACTTGGCAAGCCTGTGGCGCCAACCCTACGCCCATCGCATTTGCTGAGGTGTATTTGGCTTTGCAAAACGGTACCGTCGATGCACAAGAAAATCCTTTGACCACTATTGAAGCTAAAAAGTTTTTTGAAGTTCAAAAAGCCATCATGTTGACAGGCCATATCGTCGATGGTGTGACAACACAAATCGCTCCTCACGTCTGGAACAAGTTAACAGACGCCGAGAAAAAAATGTTCACAGAAGTCACACTTGAAGCTGCAGCACGTGGATCTGCCAAGATCAAAAAACGTGAAGCCGAGTTGGTGGAAGAGTTCAAGAAAAAAGGGCTGGCCGTGGTCA
>DDYJ01000142.1:1514-2547 GCA_002347905.1 Comamonadaceae bacterium UBA2237
GACTTCGACAAGATCCAAGCGATCAAATAAATATACGCCGGATTGGTAAAACAGTATGAGTTCGAGCCCAGATATTTATTCCGGCCCCAAAGTGATGGGGGATGACGGACAGTTTCACGCCCAAGATGATGTCATTGATTTTTCAGATACGCCAGCAGAGGCTTGGGTAGCGTTAGTATTTTTCTGGGCACTTGGTCTCACTGTTTTTTATCAATTCTTCACACGTTACGTGATGAACAACTCTGCTGCATGGACTGAAGAAATTGCCCGTTACCTTCTGATTGCAACCGTGTTTACAGGTGCGGCGATTGGCGTCGCAAAGAACAACCACATCCAAGTTGATTTTTTCTATCGCCACTTGCCGCACTGGTTTTGTCGCTTTTTGTCAGTGTTGACGGACGCTTTGCGTTGCGTTTTTTTAGGTGCCGCCACATTTCTCACGTGGCAAATGATGGAGCGTTTAGGCAGTTACAAAATGACCATCATCGATTTGCCTATGAATATCGTCTACGGTGTTTGCATGTTTGGTTTTGCAACTATGTTTATTCGCTCGGTATGGGTTGCCAAAGTGCATTGGCAAAGAGGCTTCAGCGTGTTGGAGCGCCCTGAGTCGACCATGCAAGACGCCAACTGATGACTAGCTCAGGCAAAACAACATGCTAAAAATTATTTTTCTCTTCCTGATGAGTGGTGGCATCCCGGTTGCAATTGCAATGGCTGGAGCCTCTTTGATATATTTGATAGTCCAAGACACTACACCGCCCTTTGTAGTGATCCACCGCATGGTGTCTGGCATCGACAGTTTTCCGTTGTTAGCCGTTCCATTTTTTATCTTAGCGGGTAATTTGATGAACAACGCGGGAATCACCAACCGCATCTACAACTATGCTCTCGCCTTGGTTGGTTGGCTCAAAGGCGGCTTAGGCCATGTGAATGTTTTAGGGTCCGTCATCTTTGCAGGCATGAGCGGCACAGCCATTGCAGATGCGGCTGGCTTAGGCACGATTGAAATCAAAGCCATGACAGACCATGG
>DDYJ01000093.1:0-508 GCA_002347905.1 Comamonadaceae bacterium UBA2237
CAAGTTTTGTTGGCTCTTGAACTCTCTTTTGTTACCTGTGATGGGATCTGTGAATGCGATTTTTTCAGCCAGTAGTTGCAAAGCTTGGCTGAAATCTTCGGTCTCCTCGGGTCCATGTAAAACCTCTGGGTAGAACTGGTCGCCNNACGGGGGTGAGTTGGTAGAGGGCCTTAGGTTGGGTGAAGCTTTGAGACGAATTTTTACGTGACTCCGCAGTTGAATCCACTGATGTATCCACGGCCACGACAAGACTTTTCAGCATCTCAATATGCGTTTCACTATTTGGCGTGCCTTCCACCTCGCGCGATAGAAAAAAACGCGCATCCTGCTCAATACGGCTTTGACGCGTCAAGGGAAAAACCAAGCCATCTCTACAAGGTGCAACCGCCTGGTAAGTCTTGTGCACTTGGTGTTCTCTGAACAAGGCTTGGTAGGCGCTGCGTTCCTGCGGATTCACAGAAAACAAAACCAAACCGGCAGTTTCACGGTCAATGCGGTGAAGGGGGCT
>DDYJ01000093.1:682-10183 GCA_002347905.1 Comamonadaceae bacterium UBA2237
CGCTCGCATAGAAAGTCAAAAACACTTGACCATTTTGTCAGCGCGTTTCTGTCAGACGATTTCTCACAAGAAGGCAGCGCCACTGTGCTGGCGCCCACACCATCGCGTGTTGGAAGCTTAGGCCTTTTCAAATACCAAGTCCCACACACCGTGCCCTAATTTCAAGCCACGGTTTTCGAATTTTGTTAAAGGGCGATAGCTGGGTTTTTCAGCAAAGCCACTCGGATGCATAGCGGTGTTTTTGAGAAGGGGTTCTGCTGACAAAACTTGCAGCATTTGCTCAGCATAGGGTTCCCAATCTGTGGCAAGGTGCAAATAGCCGCCATGCTTGATATGACGTGCAAGTCGGTTCACAAAAGGGCTTTGGATCAGACGGCGTTTGTGGTGCCGGCTTTTGTGCCAAGGGTCGGGAAAGAATATATGGACACCATCCAAACTGTTTTCACCCAACATATGGTCCATCACCTCGACGGCATCGTGTTGCACGATACGAATATTGCCGATGTTTTCTTCGCCACAACGTTTCAACAAGGCGCCTACGCCAGGTGCGTGAACTTCGCAACACAAAAAGTTATCGCTTGCTCGCGTTTGGGCAATTTTGGCGGTGGCGTCGCCCATACCAAAACCGATTTCCAAAATAAGCGGCGCTTGGCGACCAAACGGGGCTGCAAGGTCTAGCCTTTCGTTTTTAAAAGGAAGTAAAAACTTCGCCCCAAATTGCTCAAACGCTCTGGTTTGTCCGGGCCCCATGCGGCCAGCGCGAAGCACGTAGGTTTTGATGACGCGCATGAATGGCGTGGCCGTATGTTGGCTACCCATGGCATCAGAAGAGTTAGGGGTTGACATAACAAGTATTAGAGAAATCTTTGCAGATTATCGTGGGCTACTTGTGCCCAATCTAAAACGATTGTTGGCTCGATAACCATGCTTGTGTCCATTGGTTCAAAGCATTGCTCAAAGAAGTCTCACAAGGCTTGAGCCCCAACACCCCAGCCGCACGATTCAATGCTGCAAGTGGATCGCTAAGATCCAAAGCCTGCGCGCCGTTTTGCTTACTCAGTTTTTCACCGTTCTCACCGAGCACCAACGGCGTATGCATATAAGTGGGCGTGGGAAAGTCCAAAGCTTTTTGCAGCAAAATTTGGCGCGCTGTATTGTCTAGTAAGTCCTCGCCGCGCACGATATGGGTGACACCTTGATCTGCATCGTCGACCACTACAGCGAGTTGGTAAGCCCACACACCATCGGCACGTTTTAAAACAAAGTCACCGACTTCTGTGGCCACGTCTTGTTGTTGGAGTCCCTTTCGCCTGTCATGCCACTGCAATGTTGGGGGTAAGTGCAGTGCCTCGATCACAGCTTGCACATTCAAGCGCCAAGCGCGTGCGGATTTGCCGTGGAGGCCATTACGACAGGTGCCTGGGTAAACCGCAGCGTTGTGTCGCGCCAATTGGTGGCCCTGCGATACATAAACATCTTCGATTTCTTTGCGCGAACATCCGCATGGGTACGCCCAGCCTTTGTTAATCAACTTGGCTAATGCGTCTTCATACAAATACGTCCGACGTGACTGCCAAGTAGGTTCGCTCTCGGTCACTAAGCCGCAGGCGGCGAGTTGTTTCAAAATTTGTTGGTCTGCCCCCGCAACACAACGTGGTGCATCGATGTCTTCTATTCTCAATAGCCACTGCCCTAGGTGTGCGCGTGCGTCCAACCAACTGGCTAAAGCTGCGACCAGTGAACCTGCATGCAAAGACCCAGTCGGCGAGGGCGCGAATCGTCCAACGTAGCGCACGCCCATCACTGCAAGAAATTACAAACGATGTGCCGAATGACAAACGGCGAGAGCGAGTTCTAGGCCTGATACGAAGGCGTCTTCTACCCGGTGGCCGATATGCCAATCTCCACAAGTGCCAAGACCTGTTGACGCATGGAATTGAAAAGGTGTGCCTAATGGCACCAAGGTTTGCGCATAGCGCCAACGGTGCACTTCTGCATAACTGGGTTCAGCGCGGATTCCCGTGAGCTCTGAGAATGCGCGCAGCATCTTGGCTTGCACGCGTGGCGCATCGTCTTCCAAATGTTCTTGTGACCATGCGGCACTGGCTTGCACCGTCCAACGTTCAATCTTGCCACGTCCAGGTTTGGAGGATTCGCGGGTCAACCAAGCCACCCGGTGGTGCGTGCTGCGCGCGGCATTCCATTGGGGGCCGAGGTGGGGTAGATCGGGATTGTTGGCATTTGGAAACGCAAGCATCAAGGTCCAGCACGGTGCTACTTGCACTTTGCTCATCGCCTCCAAGAAATGGGTTTCGTTGACGTGTGTACCGGAGTTGCGTAGCAACTGCTCGGCTTGTATGGACGGCACAGCCAACAAAACTCGGTCAAAACCTTTGTGCGTTTCTGGAATTTCAGCGCGGGTGCTGGTGTTGATGGAGTGCAAAGTCCATTGGCCTTTGGCATTGCGTTCCATGCGTTGCACTTGGTTATGGAGGTGCAATGCTTTACCAAGAGGTTGCGCCCAGTGACGGACCAGAGCGTTCATGCCGGGGCTGGCTACAAAGTGTGCATCATGGTTTTGTTTAGCGGCTTCGAATACGTGTCCCAAGGGGTCTAAGACGCGCACGGCACTGGCGCTCCATGGGCGGCAAATGTCTTTGGTGCCTGCGACGGTTTGCAGTGCTAAAGAAAATCTGGGGTCGCGCACTGTGAAGTATTGGGTGCCGTGGTCGAAGGTGCCAAATACGGTTTCGCGGGTGGACATGCGTCCTGCGGCGCCACGGCTTTTTTCGAATATGTGTACGCGGTGTCCTGCTTGGACCAGAGTGCGTGCAGCGGTGATGCCGGCCATGCCGGCGCCGATGATGGCGATATGGAGTGTCATGGCTTGGACTTTACACGCTGTTATGGGCTTTCTGGCTTCGGGAAAACGCAATGTTCGCATCAAGCCCCTTGCACTCGCCTTGCTTCTTGGAGGGCGTTGATTTTTTTATGTTTTATTTGGTGTTTGTTTGTACATTGATTTTTTATTTGATGTCCTCATTTGATGTTTGGTGTTTATGTCAATCTATTCATATTGTTCTAGTACCATGCCACCTTTAGGTGATTCTTCTGCGCTAACTGGCTGCATTGATCCTTGGTTGCTTGACCTTCATCAACATTTCCCTATCACATGATCTCCATTCGCAAATCCCTTGACCGCGGCTATGCCGACCATGGCTGGTTGAAGTCGTTTCATAGTTTTTCTTTTGCTGGTTACCACGATCCGAAATTTATGGGGTGGGGTAATTTGCGGGTGATTAATGAGGACCGTATTGCGCCGGGCTCGGGGTTTGGTACCCACGGGCATCGGGATATGGAGATCATTAGCTATGTGTTGCAGGGCGAGTTGGCGCACCAGGACAGCATGGGTAATGTGGAAGGTATTCCGCCTGGGGATGTGCAGCGCATGAGCGCGGGCTCTGGCGTGATGCACAGCGAGTTCAACCATGCGCCCAATGAGACAACCCATTTTTTTCAAATTTGGATTGAGCCGAATGTGCGTGGTATTTCGCCCGGGTATGAACAAAAAACGGTGCCGCCTGCTTCTAAGCGCGGTGCTTTGGTTCAAATTGCTGGGCCCCAAGATGCGCTGGTGAAGATTCATGCAGATGCCTCTTTGTATGCCGGCTTGTTTGATGGTGATGAGGCGGCCACACTTGCATTGCAATCTGGCAGAAAGGCTTATGTGCATTTGGTGCGCGGCGAGGTGCAGGTCAATGGGCAAGCCCTGAAAACCGGAGATGCCGCCATGTTGGACAACGAAACACGCATTTCAATTTCCAACGGAACGGATGCGGAAGTATTGGTTTTTGACTTAGCGCCTTAATTTGTCAGAACGTCTTCTGCCTTTAATGAGCGGAATTAGTCCTCACATAGTGTTTTTCGCATACTGAATTTCAGTTGTCTTTTGCCAGCCCCCTTTTTTCTTTAACCCTTTAGGAGTTTCTATGACTAAAACAGTCGTTATCTATCACTCAGGCTATGGCCATACCCAGCGCGTGGCGCAGTTTGTGGCGGAAGGTGCCAAGGCGCAAGTGATTGCGATTGACGCAGATGGCAACATCACAGACGCAGATTGGACCGCTTTAGATGCGGCAGATGCGATTATTTTCGGTTCTCCCACTTACATGGGCATGGCTTCATGGCAGTTCAAGAAATTTGCAGATGCCACGTCCAAGCGTTGGTTCTCAAGCGCTTGGAAAGACAAAGTCGCTGGCGGTTTCACGATTTCTGCTAGTCCCAGTGGCGACAAGCTCTCGACAATCCACTACTTCATCACTTTGGCAATGCAACAAGGCATGGTTTGGGTGGGTCAGCCTGCTTTGAATGACGGCACGATCAACCGCATTGGATCTAACTCTGGTTTGATGGCGCAAGTGGGTGCTACCAGCCCAGCCGCTGACATTCCTCAGGGCGATTTAGATACAGCCAAGGCTTACGGCGAGCGCGTCGCGCACGTGGCGGCCAAGTTGCGCGGTTAATTCAAATTAAGTGAATGCTTTTAATTGCGTAGTCCATTAGTGCTCATGCGCCCTTAAGGGCTACGCAAACCCTCAGGGTGGGCAGGTGGTGTGCCTACAATCAACTTTATGTTTGTTCATTTACGCCTGCACTCTGAGTTTTCTGTTGTCGATGGGACTAACCGAATCGATGATGCAGTGCAGGTGGCGGCTGACGATAAGCAGCCTGCGCTTGCGCTGACCGACCTCAATAATTTATTCGGCACCATCAAGTTTTATAAGCAAGCCCGTAGCAAGGGCGTGAAGCCCTTGTTGGGTGCTGAGATTTATCTGGAAAGCCTGACCCAAGACGCCAACCATCTCTCCAAGATGATTTTGTTGGTGCAAAGCCAGCAGGGCTATTTGAATTTGTGCGAACTCCTCAGCCGTGGCTGGACCCAAAACGTGCACAAGGCAGTGGGTGTGATCAAGTTGGCCTGGTTGCAAGAGTTGTCCCAAGGATTGATTGCGCTCTCTGGCGCACAAAGTGGGGCTGTAGGCCAAGCCTTGGTGCAAGGTGATTTGTCCCGTGCCAGTGAATTGGCTTTGCAAATGGCTGGTATTTTTCCGCACCGTTTTTACATAGAGTTGCAACGTGCTGGGCGCTTAGATGACGAAGCGCATGTAGTGGCTGCTGTTCAATTGGCTTCGCATTTCAATTTGCCTGTCGTAGCCACGCATCCTGTGCAGTTCACCAAGCCAGACGATTACGAGGCGCACGAAGCACGTGTATGCATTTCCGAAGGCGAGATATTGGGTAACCAGCGACGCGTGCGCAAATTCACGCGTGAGCAATATTTCAAATCTAGCGCGCAGATGCAGGAGTTGTTTGCGGATATTCCATCTGCTATTGCAAACTCACTAGAAATTGCCAAACGTTGTAATGTGTCTTTGGTGCTAGGTAAGCCTCAGTTGCCTGATTACCCGACACCCAACGGCATGGCGATTGATGAGTATTTCCGTTTTGCATCGCATGAAGGTTTGAAGGAGCGACTGGTGCATCTTTATCCAGATGCAGCAAAACGTGAAGCCGAACGCCAACGCTATGAAGAGCGACTGGAATTTGAAATCAACACGATTTTGAAAATGGGGTTTCCGGGTTATTTCTTGATCGTGGGTGACTTCATCAATTGGGCTAAAAACAATGGCTGCCCTGTCGGCCCAGGACGCGGTTCTGGTGCAGGTTCCTTAGTCGCTTATGCATTGAAGATCACTGACTTAGACCCTTTGCAATACAACTTGCTGTTTGAGCGTTTCTTAAATCCAGAGCGGGTCTCCATGCCTGACTTCGATATTGACTTTTGCCAAACCAACCGTGACCGTGTGATTGATTATGTGAAAGACAAATACGGCCGAAATGCCGTGAGTCAAATCGCGACTTTTGGCACGATGGCAGCCCGCGCTGCGATTCGCGATGTTGGTCGTGTTTTGGATATGAGTTACACCTTTTGCGATGGCATCAGCAAACTCATTCCTAATAAACCCGGACAACACATCACGATCGACGGGGCGATCAAAGCCGAGCCTATCTTGGCCGAGCGTCTGGCAAAAGAAGACGAAGTCAAAACATTGCTGGCGTTGGCGCAAAAGCTAGAGGGTATGACACGCAACGTGGGCATGCATGCGGGTGGTGTTTTGATTGCACCTGGAAAGCTGACAGACTTTTGTCCGCTCTACCAACAGCCTGGAAGCGAATCAGCCGTCAGCCAGTTTGACAAAGACGATGTTGAGGCTGCAGGCCTGGTGAAGTTCGACTTCTTAGGCTTGGCAACCCTCACGATCTTAGAAATCGCGCGCCAATTCATACAGAAGCGCCATAAGGGCCAAGAAAATTTCGCCTTTGAAAATATTCCACTGGATGATGTAGCCACCTACCGTTTGTTCCAAGAAGGAAAAACAGAGGCCGTATTCCAGTTTGAAAGCCGAGGCATGCAAGGGATGTTGCGTGATGCGCGTCCAACCCGACTCGAAGACTTGATTGCTTTGAACGCGCTGTATCGACCAGGCCCTATGGATTTGATTCCGAGTTTCGTTGCCCGCAAACACGGCCGTGAAAAAGTAGAGTACCCACATCCTTTGGTCGAAGGTATGTTGTCCGAGACCTACGGCATCATGGTTTACCAAGAGCAGGTGATGCAAACCGCGCAGATTCTGGGCGGTTACTCGCTCGGAGGCGCCGACTTGTTGCGTCGCGCCATGGGTAAAAAGAAGCCAGAAGAAATGGCCGAGCACCGTGAAATCTTTCGCAAAGGTGCTGCTGGTAACAATATTCCCGCAGAAAAAGCAGACGAAATTTTTGACTTGATGGAGCGCTTTGCGGGCTACGGTTTTAACAAATCACACGCTGCTGCTTATTCTTTGTTGGCGTACCACACTGCATGGGTGAAGGTGCATTACACCGCAGAATTTTTCTGCGCCAACATGACGGTGGAGATGGACGACACCGACAAGCTCAAGGTCTTGTACGAGGATGCATTAAAAATGGGGATGACCTTCGAGGCTCCCGATATCAACCGTGGTTTCCATCGATTCGAGCCTATTTCTGACAAAACCATTCGCTATGGATTGGGTGCCATCAAAGGTTCAGGCGAGCAAGCGATTGAAGCCATTGTGGCTGCGCGCGATATTGGTGGTGCATTCACCAGTTTGTACGACTTCGCGCGACGTGTGGATCGTACGCGTTTGAATAAACGAACCTTCGAAGCCTTGATCAAAGCGGGTGCATTCGATTGCCTAGATTTAAACCGAGCATCATTGTTAGCTAGCGTTGATCGCGCGTTTGACTTTGCCGCTGCCAGTGACGCGAATGCGAATCAAGGCGGGTTGTTTGATACGGGTGACGACACCCATGGCTCGAGTCAGCAAGAGCCCGATTTGGTGCACGTTCTACCTTGGGGTGTGAAAGAGCGCTTAACCCAAGAAAAAACAGCCCTAGGTTTTTACCTGTCTGGCCATTTATTTGATGAAGTGGACAGAGAAGTCAGGAGCTTTGTTAAAACCCGTATCGATGATTTGATGGATTCTCGCGATACACAGTTACTTGCCGGTATTGTGAGCGAGATGAAGATGATCAATGGTCAACGCGGAAGGTTGGCTATTTTTAACCTTGACGATAAAACTGGTGTGATTGAAGCCACAGCCGACGAAGCGACCATGAACACCTACCGCCATTTATTGCGTGAAGATGAATTGGTGATCGTGATGGGCAAAGTGCAAAATGACCGATTCTCTGGTTCTTTACGCTTGTCGATTCACCAAGTATGGGATCTGAACCAAGCGCGTTGCCGCTTCGGAAAATATTTGCGGGTGTCAGTCAATGGCAGCGTTCCAGATATCGCTCGAATTGTGCGTGAGCACCCTGCGCGTTTGGAGGCCACTGAGCAAGGTGAACTTGTACGTGGTTTAAGCGTTCGCTTACAAGTCTTGCGTGAAGGTGCAAATGCCGAAGTTGAACTTGGCGAAAAAGCTAAATTCTTCCCTACCGACGCTGCATTAGCTAGTTGGATGGCGCAGGCCTACCAAGGGCAATCACAAATCATTTACGAATAAGCCCTTATGTGGACCATCCCAACGCTTTTAACTTTGACGCGCATCGCCGCTATTCCTCTGATTGCTGGTTTGTTTTATTTGCCAATCGACAACGCATCCCGTAATCTGTTTGCCACTGTGATGTTTGTTGTCTTTGCATTGACCGATTGGTTAGATGGTTACTTGGCGCGCAAGTTGAATCAAACCTCCGCCTTTGGCGCATTTTTAGATCCTGTGGCAGACAAATTTCTGGTGTGTGCGAGTTTGTTGGTGTTGGTGCATCTAGGTCGGGTGGATGTGTTGGTATCGCTAATCATCATTGGCCGTGAAATCGCTATTTCAGCATTGCGTGAATGGATGGCGCAAATCGGTGCGAACCGCAGCGTGGCTGTGCATATGTTGGGCAAACTCAAAACCACCATGCAAATGGTGGCGATTCCGTTCTTGCTTTATGACGGCGTTTTATTTGGTGTGATCGATACGGCAGCCTGGGGCTTTGTGTTGATATGGATTGCTGGCATATTGACAGTTTGGTCTATGGTGTATTACCTGCAAAAAGCGTGGCCCGATATCTTGGACAACGCTAAATAATGGCCAGTTCTCCTCAGCTTTCATGGTTACGTGCCATGCCCGTAGTCTTTGTTGGTATTTGGAGCACAGGATTTATCGTGGCGCGCTTTGGCATGCCTAATTCGCCCCCTTTTGCGTTTCTGTGGTTACGTTTTGCTTTTTCTATTCTGTGTTTTCTGCCTTGGATTTTTTTGGCCAAAGTGCCTTGGCCCACTGACAAGCGTCAGTGGTTGCATTTGGCGGTCACGGGTGTTTTTTTGCAGGCAGGTTATTTGGGCGGCGTCTGGTCTGCTGTCAAAGGGGGGATGGGGTCTGGCTTATCCGCCTTGATTGTTGGCTTGCAACCTGTACTCACTGCCATCTGGCTGTCATCGCAAGGTGGTCATGTCACACGCAGGCAATGGCAAGGCTTGTTATTGGGTTTTGTTGGGTTGTCCATGGTGGTCTCGCACAAATTAGAAGGCGGCATTGAAGTCACGCCCTTTAGTTTGGGCATGGCTTTGATGGCTTTGGCATCGATCACGATCGGTACGCTGTATCAAAAACAATTTGTCAAACCCTGTGATGTACGCACAGCTAGCAGCGTACAACTCATGGCTGCTTGGGTCGTGACTTTGCCCTTGGCCGTAATGGAGAAGGAGACCATTCAATGGAACCACCAGATGCTCTATGCCATGACATGGTCAGTTTTATGCCTGACATTGGGTGGTAGTTCCTTGTTTTACATATTGATACAGCGTGGCGCTGCAGCCTCAGTCACCAGTTTGATGTACTTGGTTCCCCCAACAACCGCTGTGATGGCCTTGGTGTTGTTTGGTGAAGCGATGACATTTGTTACCTTGCTTGGTATTTTGGTGACAGC
>DDYJ01000093.1:10254-11600 GCA_002347905.1 Comamonadaceae bacterium UBA2237
AAATCCTTATGTCTAAAAAAAGAATTGCAGTGATTGCAGGTGACGGTATCGGTAAAGAGGTGATGCCCGAAGGCATTCGGGTGATGGAGGCCGCCTCTAGCAAATTCGGTATTGACTTGGCGTTTGACCATTTCGATTTTGCTAGCTGGGACTATTTCGAGAAGCACGGCAAGATGATGCCCGATGATTGGAAAGACAAAATCGGCGGATACGATGCGATTTATTTTGGTGCGGTAGGTTGGCCCGACAAAATTCCAGACCATGTGTCTTTATGGGGTTCCTTGTTGTTGTTCCGCCGTGAATTTGACCAATACATCAACTTGCGCCCTGCCCGGTTGATGCCCGGCATCATTGCCCCCGTGGTGCGTAAAGACGGAACACCTCGTGCTCCCGGCGAAATCGATATGTATATCGTGCGAGAAAACACCGAAGGCGAGTACTCCAGCATCGGTGGCCGTATGTACCCCGGCACCGAGCGCGAAATCGTGATGCAAGAGACGGTGATGTCGCGCATCGGCGTAGACCGTGTTTTGAAATTTGCATTTGAATTGGCCATGTCGCGCCCCAAAAAGCATTTGACCAGTGCCACCAAGTCCAACGGCATCGCTATCACCATGCCCTATTGGGACGAGCGTGTTGCGGAAATGGCCAAAGCCTACCCAAACATTCGCCAAGACAAATTTCACATCGACATCTTGACCGCGCACTTTGTGCAACGCCCCGATTTCTTTGATGTGGTCGTCGCCAGCAATTTATTTGGCGATATCTTGAGTGATTTAGGCCCTGCTTGTACTGGCACGATTGGTATAGCGCCAAGTGCCAACCTCAATCCAGATCGTAAATTCCCATCGCTTTTTGAGCCCGTGCACGGATCTGCGCCAGATATTGCAGGCCAAGGATTGGCCAATCCGATCGGTCAAATTTGGTGTGGCGCCATGATGCTGGAATTCCTTGGATACAAAAATGCGCACGATGCAGTGCTCGCAGCGATTGAAAAAGTATTAGATCCGAGCAGCCAAGCACCTAGAACGCCTGACATTGGTGGAAATGCCAAAACTTCTGATTTAGGGAAAGCGATTGCTCAAGCCTTGTGATTTTCCTGATTTACATCGCAAATTCATATCGAAAAGCGTCTAGAATCGCATCCGCTCCGTTGTAATGCCTTGCGTTCCTGTAATTGATACGCTTTGCATCATGGCTTTGAAAGTCAACTGCAACGTAACTGCAAGAGTGTGTAGTTTGAAAAAACTGCTGCACAAAAATTTAAACAACATCACATCTCACTGAGAAGGAATATCTGTGAATAAGACTGAACTCATCGAGCACATTGCCAAGCACGCCGACAT